>CAILMK010000733.1 GCA_903835275.1 uncultured bacterium
ATAGACCTGATGCTGCTGGATATAGAGATGCCGGAAATCAGCGGGATAGATTTTATCAAAACGCTGAAAAATCCGCCGCATATTATTTTCACAACCGCCTATCCTGAATTTGCCATTGAAAGCTATGAATATGGCAGCATAGATTATCTTTTAAAACCAATATCCTTTGAACGATTTATGAAGTCGATTAACAAGGCTATGACGCTGATAAAAAGTGCTCAAAATCCTGAAAAAACCGGATCCACAATTGCTCCGAAAACTGATTCAGGCGATAATATTATTTTTGTAAAATCAGAAGGCAAACTCATCAAAATAAACCTCGCTGATGTATGGATGATTGAAGGCTTGAAAGACTATGTTATTTTCCGCACGGACGAAGGAAAAACCATTGTTCATTCCACCATGAAAAGCATCGAGGACCAGCTTTTGCAAATGGCAAATTTCATCCGCATTCACAAATCCTATATCATCAATATCAAATTTGTTACAGAAGTCTGGGGGAATTCCGTGAAGATCAAAAATGAAAATATCACGATTGGAAATACGTATCGGGATGATGTGTATAAATTGTTTGAGAGTTTTAAGTTGCAGTAGGATTAATGTGCTGATGTGATAATTTGATAATGTGATATTAAAAACTCGTCTTTGTCATTCAGGAGGAACCTTGCCCGTATTCCTGATGAACTTGAAAAAAGAAAACGGGTAAAGTAATCACTTAGCTTGAAGTATCTGAAGCCTAACTTTATCTGTAGCACTGGCAATCCCGCAAGTGCGGGACTGAATGACAGCTCAAAATTACACTCACTCGTAATCCCAGATCTTTTCAGGCCTTGATCTTAATTGATATTTGTTAAAGATAAAAGATTGTCCCGTATTGTCTTTTATAAATTTTGCCAATTTCGCCTCACTTAGATTTGGTAGGATTTTCATTTGCTCTTCATACATCTCATCGTAATATTCGATTTTATGTCCGCTTAAAAGTGACGTCATATCAATATTGAAATATTTTTTAATGCTGTATTCATCTACACATTTTTGAAGCGTCCAGTTCTTTTCATTTGGATCATCGCTCATTCTTGTCAGGCTGAATTTACCTTTGAGCTTATAACCATCAAATATAAATTCCAGATATCCGCGTTTTAATCCTGCGACGAATTCCCTGGCTAAATGAATCATTGTATCGCAACCGGGAATGTTAAAATATCCCTCATCAAGATGAAGCACTGATCCTGCACCGGACTCATTCAGAAAAGTTCCTTCCCTGCGTTTCGCATTCATGGGATGATCATCAACAAGAATTGCAATCACTTTATCTTCCGGATTCATGGACGGAACACCTTGAACGGCAAAACTTTTTGCTGTATCCATCTTCTTTGTCCTGCCAATAATTACAGGAAACTGAATTCTGAGGTCATAATGTAATCCTGCTTTTTTTGCATTGTGTTCCTTTAAAAAGAATACAGGCTTTTTAATGATCTGTTCAACAATAATTTCTTCCCCAAAAAGATTCACTCCCATAATTATATTTTAAAGAGCAATGATAGATAAAGCAGCAACATTGTTTTTTAAAACCTAAATGTTTTTAATAACTAAACGACCATAGCTGTCATTCAGTCCCGCACGTGCGGGATTGCCAGTGCTACAGATAAAGTTAATGCAATTCCCAAGACCCATGATAACGTTACTTCGAGTACTTTCATTTTTCAATCTCATAACTAATACTGGCAAGTTTCCTGCTGTGCTCATACCTCTCCCCGCTGTCGCGCGCCCTCTCCTTTAAGAGAGGGCTGTACTTTCTTCTAATCTATCTCAAAATACCGGGATTACTTAATCCCGCAACGCGGGATATTCCCCCTTTGACAGGGGGCCAGGGGGATGACGCAAACCGCTCACACAATCTTACAAGGAATCACAGCATCCTCATCCAGAATATACACAGCGCATAACCTGTGATAACCATCCGCAATAACCACTTTTCCATGAATGCTATCTCGTATTAACAGCATCGGTGAAAGCGATTCCCCTTTGTCAATTTTCTTTTTATCTTTCGCCACGTGATAATTATCCTCACCGAGGGCAGGCTGGGCAGAAGCCCTGAAAATATCCTTTGATTTGAAACTGGTTACATTCGTCTTTTTTAATTTCCTGACCAGTTTTTCAGCATCTGTTTCTGTATAGATTAAACTCAGGAATGAAAGTGCACCGGGGTAATCCTGTTTTTCGGGTTCCTTCAGCCATTTGATACTTGTCTGCTTTTTAGCCATGTGAGTTAACTTTTATACTTCAAATATAATGAAAAAAGGCGCCAAAAATTGGGCTAAAGCCCGAAACATTGAGGCTCCTTTTGTACCTCGACTAATCCACCTCGGCGGAGGGGGTTACTGAAAACTCAAAAAAAAACCGGAACTGCTTTCACAACTCCGGTTTCTATATAAATTTATCTTAGTCTATTTGGAAAGAGCTTCAATGTTTGAGTCTGTGAATAATTTTTTATTTATTTGCTCGCAAGTCAGCCGAATTGTTTGTTCAAAAGCATCAGTAACTTCAATGTCGCGATAAAAAGCTTTATCACCAACAACTTTATCATTGATATTCCCTAATTTATTTAAACCATTGAAAATTGTAATGTCATAATCTACTCCAAAAGCATAACCAGCACGAGAATTACCATTTGCTGATTGCATTGCCGGATCAAATCTGTAAATCACAACATTTACTGCTCCTTCAATTTTATGATCGGAATATGTTATTGATGTAAAATTTATTTTAAAAGTGTTATCCAGTGCTTTCATCACTGACTTTCTAAACTCATATGCATTTACAGGCATAACGTTTTTGTCATTTAACTGAAGAGTGTCTTTTACAT
This sequence comes from uncultured bacterium, assembly GCA_903835275.1. GTDB lineage: Bacteria > Bacteroidota > Bacteroidia > CAILMK01 > CAILMK01 > CAILMK01. The sequence continues at coordinate 2,867 of CAILMK010000733.1, forward strand.
CACTTGACAAGACAATATTCAGCTTCTTGTTAATCGCATTATCAAAAGGTCTGGAATAAGGCTGAACTTCAAAATACTTAATAATAATTCCCTTAGGTTTTCCAACCACCCAGCTAGTGAAACTTAAAATAAGTATTATAAAGTATAATGGCTTCATCCCTTTTGAACTATACTACTTATGCTATAGTAATATCCTTGCTCAGGTACACATCCTGGATGGAATTCAGCAGAGCGATACCTTCAGGCATTGGCTTCTGGAATGATTTCCTTCCTGAGATCAAACCGCTGCCACCTGCACGCTTATTGATCACTGCAGTAGTGATTGCTTCTGAAAGATCTGATGCTCCCTTAGATTCACCACCGGAGTTAATCAGTCCCATGCGGCCCATGTAGCAATTTGCCACCTGGTAACGGCACAGGTCAATCGGATTATCAGAAGTAAGTTCGCTGTAAACCTTAGGATGCGTTTTACCGAAATTCAATGCAGTATAACCACCATTGTTTGTAGGCAGTTTTTGCTTGATAATATCCGCCTGAATAGTTACGCCAAGGTGATTGGCTTGTCCTGTAAGATCCGCGGCAGTGCTGTAATCCACACCGTCTTTTTTGAATCCGTTGTTACGAAGGTAGCACCAGAGAATGGTAGCCATTCCAAGTTCGTGCGCCCTTTCAAAAGCCGCAGAAACTTCCACGATCTGGCGAGCAGATTCTTCTGAACCGAAATAGATGGTAGCACCTACGGCAGTTGCGCCGAGGTTCCACGCATCTTCCACGGAGCCAAACATGATCTGGTCAAACTTATTTGGGTATGTAAGAAATTCGTTGTGATTGATCTTAACGATAAAAGGAATTTTGTGAGCGTATTTCCTGGAAACGGAAGCAAGCACTCCATAGGTGGAAGCCACTGCATTGCAACCGCCTTCAATGGCAAGCTTCACAATATTTTCCGGATCAAAATAAATAGGATTTGGAGCGAAGGATGCACCCGCGCTGTGTTCAATCCCCTGATCCACCGGAAGGATGCTCATGTAACCGGTATTGGCCAAACGACCGAGACCATAAATAGTCTGTAATGAACGAAACACCTGATTGCTACGATTGGAGTTAATCCACAGGTTA
>CAILMK010000734.1 GCA_903835275.1 uncultured bacterium
AAAAATAATATTTATCGTTTAAAAGATATTTACAATAATTTCTTGCCAGAGTTTGAACTCAAAAAAAACGAATATTTAAAGGCCGTTGATTGTGGATCGAATGAAAAAGAAATTATAAGATACAATCACATTGTTTATGAAAAACTGGGAATTGACAATGTTTCATTATTCCAACCATACAAAAGCAAAAAATAGCCTGTCGCAATTGCTGTTTGATCTGTTGTGTTGTCCCTTTGCAGATTCTAAGGACTGATTGGGATAAGATAACCTTATCCTATGAGTTCGGGATATTCTGCGTACAAATTAAAAACCAAAAAGCGAAAGCATTTTCATACTTCCGCTTTTCTAAAATGTGCGCAGGAGGATCAAACTATCGAACCATGCTATTGATGATTTATTGACAATTAACGAGTTATCTAAAAATCTCAAAGCCCCCTCCCGGCTGCACAAGTTTCCTGATCTTTCAACTATACAATGTTAAATCCATTTCCCTTGCGAGTCTATGAAAATATTATCCCTTGACTGGTGGATAAAGATTATGTCTAAAGAAATGCAAATCTGTTTCCATTTGCACTAATAGATCTATGCATTAAACTGCAGATTCATTTCACAAAATTGATGACTAAATAATCTAATACTTACATCTTTATTAATTTTTGGATTGAATTAATAGATTTATTTGTATTGGATACCCTGATGAAATATATCCCTACAGGTAAGGATGAAATGTTTATTTCGCGGACCAAGTGATGTTCACCATAAAGTTTTCCATCGGCACCAAAGATCTTAACATCCATATCTAAGGATGGGTACAGATAAACTATAGAATTAGATGGGTTTGGATAAAGCCGAATTTTATCAGTTTGTGGCGCACTTTCAATACCTGTATTAATACTGCATTGATGAATATTTTCTGTAATTGCCTTATATTTCGGTGCATATACTTTTGACAAATCCTGATTAATGGTTTCAAGACACCCCCAGCTTCCATATTTCTCACTTCTTGGTGTGGCAAGGCTATAATGATTAAATAATATCGGATTGGAGCCATCTCCAAGCGTTCGTAATGAGTCCATCCATTGCTGATAAATATTGTACATTGAAGTATCTCTTTGAATATCAAGTAATGCATTGAAGTAAGTTGGAGCAACTCCAAAAGGAGTTGGAACAAGACTCTGTCCGCCTTCATATAATATCATTGGAATATGCAAGCTGTCCGCAATATTTTTCTTCTGGGATTTAAGCCATGAGAAACAGGTATCCATGGCAAATTTGCGCACATCATTTGCTATATCTTTCACCGTACATGAAGCGCCTAAAGAATCAAAATGAGCTTCCCCATGAATGGACATTGAAAAATAGGCTGCGGGAGCAAAGGCGTCAAAACTTCCTTTTTTCATGCCGAAAACAATCTTATTGCTCACATCTTGCCAGCCAGCCTGAACTCCCACTACTCTTACAATACGGTTAAGTTGTCCGCTGAATACCTGTGTCCAAATGTCCATACAATTCTGAATATATGGCACTATTCCTTCTGGCCAGTTTTTTGATTTTGCAACGCAACCTGTTTGGTATAACCATTGTGCCTGCATAAATCCCCAGTTCCAGTTTTCATTTGAATATTCAATATATAATTTTCTGCCAGACAATAAACTATCCTTGAATAATTTTGCCATGTTCCGGATATAATTATCCGATGCATTGAAAGGCACACATACCCAGCCATCCTTGTGAAGCGAGTTCATTGCCTTGATCATGATTTCATACGGAACACCTTTGCTGTTAGCCCATGTATAATGATTTAGATCCGCCCTTGAATTCCAATCAAACCGAGTAGTGTCCTTTTCCTCATTCAGGAATGAGGTATAAGAACTTGAAGTATCCCCCCAGGCATTTGTATGACCCCAATCCATAAAACGGATAGTATTAAATTTATCTAAGCGTCTAACCCAATCAGGATTGAAAATTTCAGAGTTGTATTTTAGGGTGTCCGTTCCAGGCAGTAATACACGGATATTGTGAACCGGATCTGTTTTATCGGAATATTCAATTGATAATGAAATGACATTCCCCAACATGGAAGAGTCAAAAGCAAATGTGTATTCATTTGAAGAAGGATGATTTACTTTTCCTGTTCCCTGAAAACTCAGGCTACCATGCCCATCATAATTTACACTATAGGTGCCTGTTTTCCATGCGGATGTGTAACCCCAAATAGTGGTCAGCTTCTGAGGTGTGGCAAATCCATTTACTTTTTGTGGCGATTTTATTGGATATCCATCTGTGCGGAATTGCATCAATTTAATTGCATCTAAACGATAATTCCATCCTCCGGAGTCTTGTGGATACCATTCGCGGCAATTATGCATCAAATTATTGAAAGGCATTTCCGTAGAGTAATCAACAATCCCACTAAGGTTCATCCCCATCTGCAAATTGCAGGAATCTGCCCGCGTTTGACATTTTATAGCCGTATGAGTGAAAAAACAGAGGATGAATAGTATATATATCCTTTTCATTTTTCAAGCTTTATAGTTAATAAGCACACATCTTTAGATCAAAGATAGCCAAATAGCTGAATGAAAATATATATCTACGTTTAGCACGCTGATCGGGATATACTATCCGAACTCTTGAGCCAGGGATTTACAATCCCACTGTTATACAAACCTGACAAAAAAGAGCGGAAGTATTTTACTGCTTCCGCTCTTAAGTTTTGGTGCGCAGGAGGATTAAATTATGGAACCATATTCTTAGTGATTTATTGGCCATCAAAGAGATGACGTATTTTCTAAAAAATCTCCTCACAATTTAAGGGCTATGTAGGCCATTTGGAATAGTTTTTTAGCAATTAAGACAGTTATTTTCCCGCAATGCGTAAATTTGAGCGTTAGCGGTCATTGTAAGACGACTGACAAAAAAACAAGATAATATGTACCATTTTTCATACTTCAAAGAAAAGGACAAGCAAACAATTTTGAATTTCATAGAAGAAAATCCGTTTGCATTTATGACAGGTAGTTATTTATCAGGTGGACAAGTTGCAACACAGATACCTCTTTTACTCAAAGAAAGAAATGGTGAACTATTTTTGCAAGGACACCTTATGCGAAATACAGACCATCACAAAGCTTTCATTGAAAACCCAAACGCATTACTTGTATTTACCGGACCGAGTTGTTATGTAAGTGCTTCTTGGTATAGCAATCCGCAAATTGGCTCAACTTGGAATTACATGAGTGTTCATATTGGCGGAAAAGTAAACTTTATGTCAAATGACGAATTAATAGAGTTTATGCGAAAATTGACACTAAAATTTGAAAAAGGCAATACACAATCGCTAACATTTTATGACAATCTTCCTGACCAATTTCTAAATAAAATGATACCCGCCATTGTTGGTTTTGAAATTAAAGCGGATAAAATTGAGAATGTCTTTAAACTCAGTCAAAACAGAGATGAAAAAAGTTATAACAACATTATTTCAAAACTTGAAGAGCAAGGCGGAAGCAGTGCTTTAATTGCATTAGAAATGAGAAAAAGAAAAGTTGAATTATTCCCACCTGGAGTTGAATGGGACGGCTCAAAGTTTGACTCGTGAAAATACAAAACAACGAACCGCTAACAGCGGTTTTGTGAAAGCGGCGGTTCAGTGCTCCGTATCAACATTTGTATTGTAAATCGCCACCTTCTTTTAGCCCCAAATCGTTACCGGTTATGTCTGGACAAATGCGCAACATCAACCGAAAGAATGAAAACTAAGATCTCAGCAACACGGCAAAATGAATTGAGATTATCGAACCAAATACAATGACCTGCAAATTTTTCATTTACAGGTCATTGTATTTGGTGCCCACGGTGAGACTCGAACTCACAAGGATTTAACTCCAACGGCTTCTGAGACCGCAACGTTTACCAATTTCGCCACATGGGCATAAGGCGGCTGCAAAGATAAAGGATTCAGCCTTTAGGTGATTCAAATAATTTAATTTTCAGATTAACAAAGCAGTAGATGAATAATTTACCTGAAGCCCGTTAAACTTTACTAACTTTGTATTATCCAACTATAGCTATGTCCAAACTTACTTCTGTATTCAGTGCCTTTGCACTAAATTTTTTATTCTTTTTGATTTCCTTTAATGCAAATGCGCAGAAGGCTCGTTGTTATACTGATGAAAACTTGCAGGCACAGTTCAAACTTCACCCTGAATGGATTAAACTGCAGCAACATGCAGACTCCCTGGGAGATGCTCGCCAGAATGCAATGGCAAAGTCAACAGATACAACAGTACGAATTGTACCCGTAGTTTTTCATGTTATACACGAATATGGGAAGGAAAACATCAGCAAGCAAATTATTTTAGACCAGTTGGCAACACTTAACCTGTGCTACAGAGATAGGAATTCGGATACATCATCCGTTCGTCCCCTATTCAAATCGTATAAAGCAGATTTTTATTATCAGTTTGTACTAGCCACCATTGATCCCCAAGGAAAATGTACTGATGGGATTGACAGGATCTATTCAACAAACACTGAAGCCGCGAACGATACAAGCATAAAAAAACTTGCCTGGTGGGATAATACAAAATACCTGAACATCTGGATAGTAAAAGCCATTCATATTGATACTTTTAAAAACACAACCGTCCTTGGTTATTCGCAGTTTCCGTACCTTTCCAACTCCGCTGCAAAAACCGACGGAGTGGTAGTCATTGCCTCAAGTATGGGCACCGGCCAGCATACACTCGTTCACGAAATCGGCCATTGGCTTGGATTATACCATCCATTCCAGGGAGGATGTTTTGGTGGCGATCATGTAGCTGATACCCCTCCTGTAGACTCCGCATCTTTCGGATGCCCCACTACAAATAACACCTGCCATAATGATAATCCCGACCTTCCCGACATGGTGGAAAATTTCATGGATTATGCAGACTGCAGCCATTTATTTACCAATGGTCAAAAAACATGGAGTGATGATCAAATGGCGTTATACAGGACAAATATCATTTCATCAAAAAATCTTGCAGCAACCGGAGCTGACGGAATAACAGTTGCTTCAAAAGGCTGTATTCCTATCCCTGATTTTTATTCCAGTACTACACAAATCTGCCCCGGAGGAACTGTTAATTTTATTGACAATTCATATAATACTGCACAAAGATCTTATTCGTGGTCTTTTAATGGTGGCAGCCCGGGATCGGATACCAGTGCAAGCCCATCCGTTACCTACAATTCATCGGGCAGGTATTCAGTAACCCTGGTTACGAAGAATAGCAATGGGAGCAACTCCATTACCAAAACCAATTATATTGATGTGCTACCGGCTGTAAGCAGTTTAAAAGCACCGCAGGTGCAAGGATTTGAAAGCGGGTCCCTGCAATCCATAAATTACAGGATTCCCATCGGGAACGGTGGTCTCAACTGGCAAATTACCGGTTCTGCAGCAGCTACGGGTTCCCGCTGTATTTATTTTGATAATTTTGATGCAAGCTACGGGGCTACCTATTCATTTATTTTACCAGCAATGGATTTAAGTGCATCAGGGTCGTCAACACTTTGGTTCAACGCTGCTTATGCCAGACGTGGTGCAAGCTCTACTGATGTGCTTCAAATATTCGCATCCACTGACTGTGGAAATACTTTTACGAGTGTTCTTTATAAATCCAGTGTCAAACTTGCAACTACCACAAAATTTTATTCCGGAACACCATATACTCCAAACTCCGCAGACTGGAAAAAGTTTGTTGTCAGCCTCGCCAGTTATAGTCCTGAAAAAAACCTGATACTGAGATTTGATTTTTCAAGTTTCGGAGGAAACAATATCTATATTGATGATATCAATGTTGGGGTAAATACGGGAATTGAAGAAGAAAGTGCCGGAAGCACAGAAATATCCGTGTATCCTAACCCTTCCTCGGATTTTATCACCTTGAATTTAAAATCTGAAAAGCCTTCACTTTCCTCAATAAAAATATTTGACTTGATGGGAAGAAATGTTTTTAGCAAAAACAATGTGAGTTTACCGGTAGGTTCATTCGATATGAACTTTACAAGGCAGGAGATCAATGCGATCAACCCTGGAGTCTATTTTATTCGGGTACAGACATCCGATGGAAT
>CAILMK010000735.1 GCA_903835275.1 uncultured bacterium
CGTTGAATCCTTCCGGCCTTCCGTAATGGCGGATATTTTTTATTTTTGAATTTCCCGGGTTAGTAAAGGAAATGCGATCCATTCCTTTTTCAGTCCCCACCCATAAGTTGTTTCCCCTGTCAAATTGCAGCAAATAAATATTATTGGAGGCAAGGGCATTTTTACCTGTATAACTTTTGAAGTTCTTTCCGTCGTATCTCATAATGCCACCACCACCGGAACCGAGCCATAAATTCCCTGTTTTATCCGCAACGATACTACGGATGATATTACTGCTCATTCCATTTTGAGTAGTATAAGTAAGCATTAATGCATCCGAATCCAGCGGATGCTGGAATTTACACAAACCACCTCCTGAAGTACCAAGCCAAAGCGTATTGTTTTTATCAGCATAAATGGAGAATACCCGGTTCTGAGCCGGCTGTATTTTCGGGCGCATGATCCGTGATTCTTTTTCAGAATAATAACTGACTCCGCCCCCAAGGGTGGCAAACCATATCGTTCCCCTTTTGTCTTCGGTTATTCCTACAATAAATGAAGATTTACTTGCCGGATGTGTAAACTTTTTTCCATCATAAATATAGATGCCGTCACCAAGGGTTCCGAACCATATCCTGTTTTTTGAATCCCTGAAAATGCAGCGCACTTTCTGTGCAGTAAATCCGTCTTTTTCACTGTAACGGGTATAAGAATTTCCATTATAAACAGTCACCCCGCCAATAGAGGATCCCATCCAGATGTTTTTAGAACTATCTTCGAGAAAGGAATAAACGACGCTTCCAAGCAGGGTAGGTTTTTCCATGAAATTAATGAAGCGTTCATTGTCAAATCTGCAAATTCCACCACCGGAAGAACCCAGCCAGATATTTCCTTCCATATCCTGGAGAAGTGCACTGATATTATTATTGCAAAGGCCTTCGTTTTCAGTAAAAGTGGTGAATTTTTTCCCGTCAAAACGGGATACTCCGCAACAGGTGGTTCCACACCAGATATTTCCTTGTTTATCGCAAAGAATGGATAGCACCGCATTGGAGGCAAGCCCGTCTTTTGCACGATAGGAAGTAAAGCCGGAACCATCGTATTTGCAAATCCCGCCGGTATATGTGGCGAACCAGATCATTCCTGATTTATCGATGGCCATGCCACGTAGTATATTGGAACAGAGCCCGGATTTTGTTGTATAATTATTGATTATTTTATCGTTTCTCATTCGGGAAATGCCATTTTCCGTTCCGATCCAAATATCACCCTGTACATCTTCAATCGCACAAATGACATGGTCATTAATAAGGCCGTCTGGTTTGGAGAAAACCTTAAAACCGTTCTTGACCATTTTGCAAATGCCACCTTTATCAGTGCAGAACCATAGATTTCCTTTTCGGTCCTGAATGATTGCATTTACGGCATTATCAGGAAGGCCGTTAAGCTTTGTATAACTTGAAAAGGTTTTGCCATCGTATTTACTAATGCCTTCATCTGTTCCTATCCAAATATTACCTTGATTATCCTGTATAATAGCCCGGACATAATTATTGATCAAACCATCCTGTTCTGTATAATTGGTGAAGTTTTTGCCATCAAAACAACTGATGCCGCCGCCACGGGTGCCTATCCATAGACTGCCCCGTTTATCTTCGCAAAGAGCATATGCCTGGGATTGCGGCAGCCCTTCAGCAAGGGAATAGGTTCGGAAGTTATATTTCTGGGCATAGGTGGAAAAAGACGCCGTTAAATAAAACACCCATACCAGTGTTATACATAAATATGGAAATTGCCTCTTTTTCATTTTCTATGCAAAGAAAAGGGAAAAAGTCCTAATTGCGTAATAAGGAGTATATGCAATGGTTCATTTCACTGTAAATTATGCAATTTACCCTGTAATTATTTTGCTTTCCGTAGAATTATAGCGTATCTTACAGCGATATTTGCAGTATTAATCGTTAGTCAGGAATGGATCAGGTTGTATTGGTAGATGAAAAAGACAGTGAAACAGGAGTCATGGAAAAGCTCCTTGCTCATCAAAAGGGACTTTTGCATCGTGCATTCTCAGTGTTTATTTTTAACAGAAATGGCGATTTGTTATTGCAAAAAAGATCGGCTGACAAATACCACTCCGCGGGATTGTGGACTAATACCTGTTGCAGCCATCCGGGTAGTGGAGAGGATGTGAAATTATCGGCTCAAAAAAGATTATTCAGCGAAATGGGCATCAATTGCAGTATTGAATTCCTATTTACAGAATGCTATAAATTGCCTTTACGGGACGGATTGACCGAGCATGAATTTGACCATGTTTTTTATGGCATTTGCAATGATGTTCCTGAAATATC
>CAILMK010000736.1 GCA_903835275.1 uncultured bacterium
CGTCCAAAAAATGGACCATGCCAATTCAAAATTGGAGGGCTGCGATGAATCGATTTGAAATAGAATTTGGTGATCGCTTGACTGCTCACCAGTAACCAGTCGTTAACTTACACAGATTTTTTTACAGCCTCACTGAGATTTTTCAAAAGACTCTTAGCATTGAATTCGGCATGAGTTTGATTACGGTCGCCTAGCTACGGCCCATTCCCAGCTCCGATCCACCCAAAGATCAAATGATTGAAAATATCTGCTCTTCGGCAGCTCGTTTCTGCCCTGGGGTACAAAAATCCAATAATGAATTCCGAGTGATTTATAGGACTCGATAGGCTAATCAAAAGGTCAAGGTTGGACGCAATTCTTGAATTGAGAAATAATGACATCCAATACTTTGAGGGACGTCATGACTGCGCCTAACACCGGATTGGAATTGCTCACGCTTTTTGGAGACTATGGCGATTCTGGTTATGAAAATCCAATTCAATTAAAAGATACATCAGTTGGCTTTTCAATTCAGAAAGACTATCCAACTGGAATTCGATTCAAACCAGCAAAAGGTAAGCAAGGTGACGACGATGTGGCGGTCATTTGGGTCGTTTACGAGCCGCGAAAACGTGTAGCTTCTGCTGACTTGATCCCACTTCGACTGCGAATAGCAACGATGAGTAAGTATCGTTCAGCTCACTGGGACTACGATTTTGCTGATGATAATTGTCCTACTGAAGACTCTGTGCTCTTAAGCAAAAGCACGCCAAGTCCATTGGAATTGAACCTTGCTAATGAATACTATTACTCTGAAAAGCAAGATGGTTTAGTCAATTCCAAAGGGAGACGAGTTGATGGTAGAGAAGTGCTGGATCACCTTTTTAAAGCTCATTGCGACTCAGTTCATCCGATCATGGGTATACGCTGGCAAGGAGCGCATAAATTATCGAAATTCATTCGTTGGATTTTCGATCAACCTGTCAATTTAATACAATTTTTATTGACTTTCGTATTTGGTCGAACTTTAGATGAACGCCGTGATCGATCTATCTTCTTGGATGGTTATCTATGGGCTGACTTCAAGAAGGTTTCTGTAGACAGCATTGAAATTGCTGGGTATAGAGCATCAAGGCGTGTCGTGGTTCTTTTCTTGTTGATAGTGGTCTCTGGCTGTTTATTTTTACTGCCAGCCGATGAAAAAACATACATGGGTTCGCTAGTTAGAAGTGAATTCCTGCTTGCAATTCACAGCTTAGCACTACTGCTTATTCTTGACGAACTTGTTCCTGCTATTTTATTTTTGCTTCTCAATCGATGCATCAAACTTAGGAAGTGGTACCTGAACATGCTTTTGGCTAAATCTATTTTTTAAATTAATTAAGGTGCTTTAATGGCTGAGAAATGCAAAATTTGTGGAGTTAAAAGTGCCAAGTCACACCCAGTAGATGGGGATTTTTCAGATCAAACTTGTGACTCTTGTGGACACTTCAAAATTTCAGGGTCTGCGGCTGCAGTCAAGGTTGATGGCGATCGTCCCTTGATCAAAATTCGCGGTCATATTCAGCGATATGGGACAAATACAAAGCCAGCTTTGCTCGATGTCCAAACAATGCAATTGTTGGCAGCTGAATCTTTTCCAGCAGTTAGTGAAAGAGCAGAGTTTCTTCTTGAAGAAATTCATAGAAGTACGACTTATTTGGGGCAGAAAATTGAAGCCTTAACAAAGCGCATCGTTGCACTGACCTATTCCGTCGTGGACTCAGATGTTAGATTTCTTGCTGACTACTTGGCATCGGAAGGATTTGTTGAAAAGACTGTTCGCGGTAACGAATTGCTGTTGAATGTCACGCCTAAGGGATTTTCGATAATTGAAAAAAATCAAGACATTTCAACCAAAAACAAAAGAAATGTTTTCGTAGCGATGTGGTTCAGTGATGAACTTAAGGATGCCTGGGAATTTGGCATCAAAGCGGCTGCAAAGTCTTGCGGGCATCACGCTGTTCGAATTGATGAGGTGCATCATCATGAAAGAATTGATGACAGAATTCTTCGCGCAATACGAGAGGCAGATTTTGTAATTGCAGATTTAACTGGTCATCGTGGGGGCGTTTATTTTGAAGCGGGCTTTGCTATTGCACTGAATAAGCCAGTTATATGGAGTTGTCGTGGAAATGAATTTGAAAAAGCTCATTTTGATGTGAACCACTATCACATCATAAAGTGGGATAGTGTTGCAGAGCTTCGTCAGAAATTAGAGGATAAATTGATGGCTCTGTTTGGTTCACAGGAAAAGCATACATGACGTTTTCTGTGTGTCTTGGGTAGATTTTCTTTTGAAGTTCAATTTAAATTTTTGTTAGAAGACAAGCATATTTCAGTCGAGTGAAGCTTTTTCCGAATCTCGGAAATTTCTATCGTTGGTTAAAAAAAAGGAGTTGCCTGCCTTCGGCATGTGGTGGCTATGCCACTTCAAGATCCCACTTATCCAATAAATTTCAACAAATCAGGCTTATAAATTACTATATGTCTGTGACTTTTTTTGTGGTCGTGAAATCTGTAAAAAGGTGTAAATACACTGGAAATCCTAGATTTCATTTGCAAG
>CAILMK010000737.1 GCA_903835275.1 uncultured bacterium
TAACCTATCTTTGCTTATTCATGAGCTTTTGAAGCGTGAAAACGTTATGGCGTAATCGCCTCATTACGAAACTTAATTATACAAAAACTTACCAGATATGGGATGTGGAACTAGTTGTGGAACGGACGGTTTGCCGGGTGGATGCAAGAACAATGGCTGGTGTAAATCCGGTGGTTGTGGCAGCATTCTCGATGTGCATGACTGGCTCGCCAATATATATTATACCGATGGCATAACCCGCCATCCGGTACTCGAAGTTAAATTCAAAGGAACCCGCAAAGAATATTTCAAGAATACTGCTAAAATACCTCTGGAAATTGGTGATATGGCGGTGGTTGAAAGCAGTACAGGCGGATATGATGTTGGCTATGTATCAGTCACCAGCTACGAACTGGTGAAGGCACAGATGCGCAAGTACAGGGTGGATGAAGATTCCCCGATGATGAAGCGCATTGTACGGGTTGCCACTGAAAGCGACATCAAGAAATACGAGGAAGCCAAGGCTGCTGAATACGAAACCATGATGAATGCGCGCAAACATGCCATACATCTCGGACTCACTATGAAGATCAGCGATGTGGAATACCAGGGTGATAAAACCAAGGCAACATTCTTTTATACTGCTGAGGGTCGCGTGGATTTCCGCGAATTGATCAAGACTTATGCCCGCGAGTTCAAATGCAAAGTGGAAATGCGCCAGATCGGTTTGCGCCAGGAAGCAGGAAGACTGGGTGGCATTGGCAGTTGCGGAAGGGAATTGTGCTGCTCTACATGGCTGACGGATTTCAATTCCGTTCCAACCGTTGCGGCACGTTATCAGAATCTTTTCCTCAATCCCTTGAAATTATCCGGTCAGTGTGGCAGACTTAAATGCTGCCTCAATTATGAGCTGGATACTTACATGGAAGCCATGGAGGAATTCCCTGATGAAAATGTAACAATCAAGACCAGTCATGGCATAGCACATATTGAAAAAATGGACATCCTGAAAAGGATTGTCTGGTTGAGATATAACGAGCCGGGTTCTAAGTTTTATCCGCTTGAACTGGAGAAATTCTTTGAACTCCTCGAGATGAATAAGAGCGGTGTAGAACCTACTGACTTGGATGAATTCCAGGCAGAGGAAGAACTTCCTGAAGTAGTGATGGGCTATAAGGACGTTGTTGGAGAAGAAAGGCTGGACCGTTTTGAACGTAAAGGCAGAAACAACAAAAACAAGAATAAAAATAAACCAAGGGGAAATCAACCGAGAAACGCGCCTGCAAACGGTGATGTAACGGTTGCAAAAGTCGTTGGTGAAATTGTTCCACCGCAAAATAGACCGAATAATCCAAACCAGAATCGCCGTCCGGATAACAGGAATCAAGGTAACCGTCCACAAGGAAACAAGCCGCAAGGTGAAAGACCGCAAGGAAATCGTCCACCACAGGGCGAAAGGCCACCGCAAGGGGAACGTCCACCGCAAGGCGACAGACCACAAGGCGAGCGTCCTCCTCAACAGGGCAATAACCGCCCGCAAGGGGAAAGGCCGCAGGGAAATAACAACAGGAATAATAATAACCGCCGGAATAATCCGAACAGGAATAATAATAATCCAAACAACAATAATCCCGGCAACGATAAACCAAATACTCCTGCTGAATAATTATTGTTTGTAGAAAACTATGAGGAAGTATCGTCTTTTATTCCCGTTCGTGATTTTAGTGATCTTGTCATCGTGCACACGCGGACACATCTATGAAAAGTATCAGGATGTAGCAGGATGGGAATGGAAATATGGCGATACAAAATCATTTCCTCTCGATATTAAAGAGGACGGAAAGCATTATAATATTTATATCAATCTGCGCCATACAGAAGATTACAAATTCAGTAATCTCTGGGTGCAGTTGAATATCAAAAAACCCGGCAACCAGGAGGATAACCAAAAGTTCGCTTTAACTCTTGCAGAGCAGGATGGAAAATGGCTGGGTACCCGCCTCGGAAATATTTACGACATCCCTCCTTTTCTTGTGTTGAAAAATTATTCCATTCCTAAAAAAGGTCAATACAATTTCATTCTAAGTCATGCCATGCGCGAAGACGCCATTCAGGGAATCATGGATGTAGGAATAAGAGTCGAGCAGGTGGACTAACTCAATTGCGTCCGCCGCGGCGGAGTCGCAATGCGTGGATTTTGTCTGGACTAGGATTTTTAGGATAAGTGGATAGACAGGATTATTTTTATCGTAAAATTGCAAACCACCTAGTGTCATCCTGAAAGGATCTTTTTGCTTTAATGATGCCTGTCCAAGTTGTCAGGTAGGAATAAACTTGCCAGTGCCTGATGAACTTATCGTTCGGAAAAGATCCTTACTTTTTAAACTCCCTCGCTTTTACATGTACTACTTTTCCATTTTCAGAGAATACAAATTCTCCATCTTCCTTGATTTTTTTTTCAAGTAGTTTCTGAAAAGTAAGATCAAGACCCTTTTCAATTTTATTTTTAATGTTAAGAAATTTTTCTTTATCCCTTTTTATTTCTACTTTCATAAATAGTTTTCCATTTGGTTTCATTATGAATTACCACTCCATTATTATCGGATAAATCCGCAATTACTTCGTAAGGCGATTGTGAATTATCTATTATTATCCAACTATTGCACACAGGAGTGTAAAGTTCAAACAAATTTTCTATTCCTTTAGTATATCTTCTTTTAATCGTCTCTTCCGGAATATTATGTCCTCCGTCGGCAACTCTGCTTTTTACCCGATCTATTGCCTGTTCAACGGAATCGAGCCAAAGAAAAAGAAGAGTAACATAATAACCTCCCTCCTGTGCCTTTTTCACTGTATTAACAAAGCTTCTTGTAGAAAGTGTCGTTTCAAAAGCAAAATCTTTCTTTTGATGAATTAATTCATCTATACGGGCAAGCATAATACGACCGGCTTCAATTCCTACGCTTTCAGGTTCAAATGGAGAGAGTCCGCGTGCTATTTCATCAGCATTGACGAACTCCCGGCAATTCAGAATTTCAGGCAAGATGGTAAAGGAAGCAGTGGTTTTTCCTGCTCCGTTACAACCCGATATGATGTATAAATTTGGCACTTAGCAATGTTGTTGTTACAAAAATACTATTTTTAAGATGAGTAAGTGCGATTAATGGTAACAACTAAGTCTCCTTTAGGGGATTTAGGGGTTTTCCAACATTTTTTCCAATCTTTGCAAAAGATGGAAAACAATTCCGAAGACAAAAATCTAAAACCAAAACGAGGCCTTAACCTCATGGATAGTTCCATGCTGATCATGGGTTCCATGATTGGCTCGGGGATATTTATTACTTCTGCGCAAATAGCCAAGGATGTAAAAACTCCTGGAATGCTCCTGCTGTCATGGGGAGTGACAGCCATTATTACTATTTTCGGAGCGCTAAGCTATGGGGAGTTGGCGGCGGCTATGCCCAAAGCAGGCGGACAATACGTTTATTTGAAGGAAGCATACAGCAAACTCGTAGCCTTCCTATATGGTTGGACACTTTTTGCAGTGATACAAACCGGAACCATTGCAGCAGTAGGAGTGGCCTTCGCCAAATTCACAGGCATTTTTATTCCGGAAATTTCCGCAACTAATATGTTGCTGGATATTGGAATACTAAAAATTTCCACGCAGCAATTGCTGGCTATAGGTGTTATTCTGTTACTCACTTTTTCCAATTTCCGTTCTGTACGTTCGGGCGCAATTGTGCAGAATTTCTTTACCATTATAAAGATCACTTCCCTGTTGGGAATGATCGTGCTGGGATTTTATTTCGGCTTTACCGGCAAGGGTGACTGGGCTCATTTTTCTCCGTCTTTTCCGGATGTTATTTCCATGAGTACCATAGGGATTTTTGGTGCAGCACTGGTGGGTTCTTTATTCTCAGCAGATGCATGGAATAATATTACATTCACCGCAGGAGAAGTGGAAAGACCGCAACGGAATTTACCTCTGTCACTCATCATAGGTACAGGGACTGTATTGAGTATTTATTTCCTTGCCAATGTAATGTACATTTATATTCTGCCTATAGATCAGATTCAAAATGCTGACCAGGGGAGGGTAGCAACTTTAGTCATGCAGAATATACTTGGTAAGCCCGGTTCGTATGTAATGGCAGCAATGATCATGGTTTCTACATTCGGATGCCTTAATGGAATAATACTTAGTGGAGCGCGTGTGTATTATGCAATGGCAAAAGACAAATTGTTTTTTGCTTCCGCAGGGAAATTAAATAAGAATGAAGTTCCTGCCAATTCATTGCTTTTTCAGGCGCTCTGGGCTTGCGGACTTACCCTCACCGGCTCCTATGGAAACCTGCTGGATTATGTAATGTTCGCAGTGATATTATTCTATATCCTCACGATAGCGGGAATATTTATTTTACGCAAAAAACAACCCGATCTGGAGCGTCCTTATAAGGCATTGGGCTATCCTGTTATTCCGGCATTATACATTATACTTGCCACGTATTTTTGTATCACACTTCTCATCTACAAACCGCAATATTCCTATCCCGGATTGGGTATAGTATTGCTGGGAATTCCTTTGTATTTTGTGGCGATGAGAAAGGATAGTAAGGTGTAATAAAATTTCGGATTGTGGATTTCGGATTGAAAATTCCAAAGAGTAAGAAGATCCTTACAGGATGACAACTTGAACATGCAGTGTTTTCGCCGCGGCGAATGTGGAATCAGTGTTCCGCCGCGGCGGATGTGTGCAATTATTGCTGCGAAAGAGACGCGATATCCGCCGCGGCCGGAGCGTCTCTACGTCAAAAATCCATTGGCTTCGACAAGCTCAGCCACCGGAAATTCGGTCCCTGAGCTTGTCGAAGGGAAATCCGCAACTACGGTAACAGCCTTCCAACCATTCTCGGGAATGGAATTGCTTCACGGACGTGAGGCAATTTGCATACCCAGCAAATGATACGTTCCAGTCCGAGGCCGAAGCCGCTATGCGGTACGGAACCGAACCTGCGAAGATCCAGATACCATTCAAATGCTTCCATCGGTAATTCATGATGATGGATGGCATCAATCAGGATTTGAATATCCGTTTCACGCTGGCCACCACCTACAATTTCACCATAACCTTCAGGAGCAAGAACATCCACACCACGTACAAAGCCCGGTGCATCATCCGCTTCCTTCATATAGAATGCCTTGATCGCCTTGGGCCAGTTGTACACCATGATAGGCGTATCAAACAGGCGGGTAAGAACCGTTTCATCGGAGCCGCCGAAATCATTTCCATAAACGAAATCCTGTGCGGATTTTATCCATTGCGGAAGGTTTCTTTCAGCTTCTTCAAGATCCTTTATTTCAACTTTCAGTAAGCGTATTTTTTCTTCATTGAATGAGATAACTCCCTTCTTGGTGCCGGGCACTTTTATGGTTGCTTCGCGCTCTTCAATTTCCTTGTTAATGGCAACAATCCTGTCCTGTGTTTCCTTCAGGTCGCCTTGCAAAGTAATGATGGAGTTTTTGCCGTTCACATCTTTTTCACCCTTGATCATTGCCACAGCATCATGGTAGGAAATGCGCGGGAATGGCTTGGTTACCACTTCAAGCTTAGTGATATCGCGTTCGAGAACCTCGAGTTCAAATTTATTTTTATCCAATACCCTACCTACTACAAAACGGATAAATTCTTCTATTACATCCATCGTCATATCCAGGTCGTAGAAAGCCATTTCAGGCTCTATCATCCAGAATTCGGATAAGTGACGGCGCGTTTTTGATTTTTCTGCACGGAAGGTTGGACCGAAAGTATATATCTTGCCCATCGCCATCGCCATGGCTTCGCCGTACAGCTGACCGCTTTGGCTCAGGTAGGCAGGTTCTTCAAAAAAGTTTGTCTCAAATAAGTTGGACGTCCCTTCGCAGGCATTGCCTGTAAAGATCGGGGCATCCATTTCCATGAAACCGTTTTGCTGGAAGAATTCGTGTA
>CAILMK010000738.1 GCA_903835275.1 uncultured bacterium
AATTCATTGCAACATTCAAGCATAAAAGGCAGACTGCTTTTATCAATATTCGGCAGTAACATTTTTTCTATTCCGGCAGCAAGAGCACGTTCAATCATTTCCTTGCGGTCGCCGTTGAATTGCTTTGAGAAAAGATGTGTATGTGTATCTATCATCATAAATAAAGTCGCTTTAAATTAATCTCCAAGTATTCCTGAAGAAAACACCAGTTTTATCATCAGGTTATTGATTGGTTTCGGTTCCATATACGGACCAAGCCTGTAGTATGCACCAACACCAAAACTACCTGTCAGGGATTTAAAAATATCATTAATTGAAAGCCCCGCTTCATAGTATCCTTTATCCATGGTTTTAAAATCTATACCCTGTTGTAATGCTTTTAAAGCCGGATCCATGGTACCAATTCCTGCATTGGCATGTAGATTCAGAACGGGTTGAAAATGCTTGTATTTGAATAATAGCTTCTCAAAGGAATGCATCAAAAATACCGAAGCGTATTTCGAGGAGAAGAATTCGTAGGGTCGCATGGTTTCAAATATATTTTCCGATGCAATCAGGACATTACTTCTGTCACCACTACCATTGAACAAGCGTAACAAGGGAACGTTTCCATCCACGTATCCTCCGCGAATCTGCACGTTTGTATGCCCTACAAGCTTAAAAGGTATGGTCTTCTCCAGTTTGGCATCAATACGACGGTAATTATATTCGCCATTTCCGACTCCATTCAGCCCCTGTGTAAGGTTTATCCATAGGATGGGCCAATGCGTACCCATGGAATATCTTTTATCCAGCAGCTGCATGTATTTCTCTTTATACGCATACCGCATTCCCATGGATACTTCAGTAAAATGAAATTCATTCACGAGTTCACCATCAGGTTTAAGAAAATAATAATTGTTGATCTTTTCTAACGACTGTTTGTACATGGGTTCAATCATCAAATATCTGAAAGGACTAAATTTAACTGAAGCCTGCTCCCTTTGATAATTAAACATTCTTCCAATATTCAAGCTATGCACCGCTTCTAAAGCCCGCGGCCTTCTATCCATCGGGAAGTTAACTGCACCCAGTTCCATCACGTCATTATAATATCCTCCGGCAATGGTAAACGGACTACCATAAATGGGAGTAATAAATGCCTCGCCTCCGTATTTCCATTTCCTATCGTGAAAACCGTAGGCGCCATAACCACCCACGCTGAAAAAACGTGAAAGTTTTTCATTGGTATAAAGTCCCGATCCCAGGCGAAATCCCTCATAGCCGTTGTAATCCAAAATTCTGTTAAGGGGGATATCAAATTTCCCGATACCCAATCTCCCACTTAAAAGGGCTTCAAAATATTTCAGCTTTCTATCCAGGTGAATGGCTTTGCCAACACTATCTATGACTTTATACGTTTGCTTATCTTTTTTACTCAATGAATCCGAGCGTTGGCTGTTCCAGAAAGTATCGCTTTTGCCCACAGCATTCTTATCAATATCAAACGCAATACTGTTGAAATTTTTGTTAGATAATTCGGGATTGAGGTTTACGTTTTTAATGTAAATTTTCCCCTTGCCTACAAGTGCGGTAAGGTTATTCAACTCTCCCCCTAAAATGATCTTGGTGGTAATTTGCTCAGGGAACCACTGCTTTCCATTAATGCGTGTAAACTGTTGCTGGATTTCGGTGTTCAATCCTTCATCAATGTTTCGTGGAAGCGCAGTTACGTTCTGCACTGCATATCCCTGCGTACTGATGTATAAAAGCCCCGCAAATCCATCAAACAAAGTGCTTTTTCGCGGACTGTAG
>CAILMK010000739.1 GCA_903835275.1 uncultured bacterium
ATATCCCCGAATCTTTTTACATTTGTATAAATATTATAAAAATGAGGACATATTTAAGTTCCGCCATCATAGGCTTTTCCATTATTGTAACTGCCGCCATCTTTTCTCATTCCTTTAAAAACAGGAATAAGACCAATAATATCATCAGCGTTACCGGATTGGGGAAAAAGGATTTTGTATCCGACCTGATCGTTTGGAGTGGTAATTTTTCAGAAAAAAGCACCAACCTAAAGGAGGCATACGCTTCCCTGGATAGCAAACATGACCGCATCAGGCAATACCTGATTAGCAAAGGCATCAGCGATGACAAAATTGTGTTTTCCGCAGTGAATATCAGCAAGGAGTATGATGAAGAATTCAACAAGGACGGAGAAAAGACAAAATCTGTATTTACAGGATATTCCCTTACTCAGGTAGTACACGTGGAATCCAGTGAAGTAGACAAGGTTGAAAACATTTCCCGTCAGGTTTCCGAACTTATCAATTCAGGAATAGAATTTTACTCCAATCCTCCTCAATATTACTATACAAAACTGGCTGAATTGAAAATCCAGATGATCGCCGAGGCGACAAAAGATGCCAATCTGCGCGCCAAGAAAATAGCAGAGAATTCAGACTCCAAGGTAGGGCATCTCAAAAATGCTGATATGGGCGTATTTCAGATCACCGCGCAAAATTCTTCCGAAGATTATTCCTCAGGTGGATCTTTCAATACAAGTTCTAAGAAAAAAACGGCTTCTATTACGATGAAGCTGGAATATGAGGTGGAGTAACCCCCTAGCCCCCAAAAGGGGGAAGCGCTTCGCGCAATTAGTGGTTACCTCGAAAACCGCCACTCTTCCGTGCGGGTATTATTCCTGTTGTCGATAACTGTCAACTGAAAAGTATGTTTTCCGCCGGGACAATGCTCATCCACATCATACCAGTATTTCAGTTTTTTCAGGTCGCATTTCAGAAGGACCCAATGTCCATCAATGGTGGCACGGTATGATTTTATGCCGCTCATATTATCTGATATAGTAAATATGATCTTTGAAGATGCCTTTCCACCTTCACGGAGGTTTACAGAATGTATTTCGGGAGCATGGGTATCCGTTGTAAGGTAGAACGAACCGAGCGCCTTTGCCTTTACATTCACCCATCCGTTGGAATACACCCCGCCGATGAATCCGCGCATATCATTTATGACGCAAACCTTATCGCGCAAATTTTCAGGTAAATCAGCCGCATTGATGCTTATTTCACAATCGGAAATAAACGGCGCATAGGAATCCTGAACTTTAAAAATATCCGAATACATCTTCGGTTTTTTAGGCTCGGCCTTATAGCTGAATCCCATGTTTTCATAGAGAGAATAAGCAGGAATTCTCAACTTGAAATTTGCGTTTGAAAAACTATTTTTTACATTGAAATTAAATGTGGTATCATATCCTTTTTGCTTCTTTTCAGAATGAATTTCATCATCGTTCGCTTTGTTGACTGTGAACTGCAATGAAGATCCACTATCATTCATATCGTTCACCTGGTATTTTATATCAACGCTGTTTTTGTTGAGATGCACCCTGCCTCCGTCAATCAGACAAGTGTATATATCCAGTGAATCATTCGGCAGGCAATAACTGCGCTCAAACCATTTGTTGAATTTTACAAATTCAGCATAATCTGTATGCGCATTGATATAGGTTTGCTTGGGAAATTCCACCTTTGCAAGTTGCTGTCCAAATATTTTTTTGTTATCTGCGAAAAGCAGGATTTCAAAAGGAGCTAGTGTACTTTCATGATCAGAATAATAATCCACTGCACGAATGGCAAAACCAATGGTGCCTGATGCTTCAATTTTACTGTTCAATGTAAATATGCCTCTTTTTTGCTGGGTAACATCAACTACGATCCCCTGTCCGAAAACTGCTTCCTTCATTCC
>CAILMK010000740.1 GCA_903835275.1 uncultured bacterium
AATGTTGCAGTATTTCAGGAGGACCCGCGTCTGAAATAACTCCGGTTTTTGTCCCATGTCTCTCGTCCCTTGTCCCTTTTTTCGTATATTCGGGCAAAATTTGGAGTATGATGCATTTTAATGTAGAAAAATTTTCGAAGTCGAGAATAGAAGCGTTCAGTGATGGGGTATTTGCAATCATCGTTACCTTATTGGTACTGGATATCAAACTGCCTTCCTTGAATATTGATACAGATGTTGAGATGATGAGAAACATAGGCTTGGTACTGCCGAAAATATTTGTCTGGGTTTGTAGTTTTCTAATCACCTGCGTTGTATGGATGAACCATCACAGAATCATGGACCAGATCAAGCATACGGATGCCGGGATATTCTGGCTGAATAATCTATTATTGATGTGCAGCTCCATTATACCATTTCCGACTTCTATTCTGGGTGATCACCCTACCATGGGTCCAGCTTGCGCACTTTATGGAGTCTGCCTGATGTCCACTGCTCTTTGTTTTGTATTGATGCGCCTGTATATTTTGAAACATCCTGCCATACTGAAAGAAGAAGTTGATGTTGCGATGTTCAAGGCGGCGACTAAACGCACGCTGCTTTACGGATGCGGATTTTATCTGTTCGCTGCAGGCATTAGTTATTTTTCAACAATGGTTTCACTGGCATTGTTTTTTATGATTCCACTGTATTTTATTCTCCCCAGGACTCCGGTAAAGAGCAAGGAAGTATAACAAATGAATTTTTGAGAGAGCTATTACCTCGTTCTGCTATGGGCGGAACGTAATTCAACTCCGGATAGAATAAGCAGGATACCGATTCCTGCAAACAGAAATTGCATCCAGAAAATGACACTCAGGAAAAGAATCTGTGCGATGATCCAGATAACTATTATGCAACCTTGAAGTATGACCAGTGATCCATGGTGTCTCCATTTGAACAAAATAAATGCAGTGATCATCAGGCTGAAAATCCCTATCACGCCAAACAGCACCATGCCGGGATAAAATAATCACTGAAAGGAGAATTTTTAATGAGCCGTAAAGGTATTTGCATCAATTTTCCACTTGGGTCCATCATCAATGATGTGCCTCCATATAATGCACCAATTCCGGTAAATAGTAGAAGAATGATGCAAAAGATCCTTAATATTCTCATGCAAACAAATTTCCTGATTGGTCTTTGGACATAAGATGATTAAAATCATTTCCGAATATGATTTCAATCAGGGAAAGGTACTGCTCTCCAAATAATATTGATAAATTTTGCTAAATTGCACAATGATAGTTCTTGAAGGAAAAATATGGAAATAGTCAAGGTAAATACCGTTTCCCAATTTGAAGCCATTGAGGAGATGGCTAAAATAATCATTCCCGAGGTGTATGGTGGATATGTCAGTGCGGAGCATAATGCTTTCTTTCTTGAAAAGTTTCAAACGGTACAGGCCATTCAGGAACAAATCAGCGATGGATATGAATATTTCATGATACACGATTCAGGAACAGATGTTGGATATTTTTCTATAAAAGCCAGTGA
>CAILMK010000741.1 GCA_903835275.1 uncultured bacterium
AACTCCTGTACTATTACACTATTAGCAGTGCGGAGAATATCATTTTTTCCAAGCTGTTATACAATTTTCTCTTATTGCTGGTCCTTTCCTTTCTATCTTTTGCCGGCTTTGTGATCATCTTTGGAAATGTCATTGAAAATGTTCCCTTCTTTATGCTGGTACTGGTTATGGGAAGCCTTGGTTTTGCTGCCAATTTCACGATGATATCCGGTATTGCAGCCAAGGGTAATGGTGGTGCCACCCTTATGACAGTACTTAGTTTTCCTGTTATTATACCTCAGTTGCTTTTGCTTTTAAAGCTTTCCACAAGTGCGGCGGAAGGCTTTGGCTTTGCCAATGCCTCAAAAGATGTGCTGGCACTAATGGCAATTAACCTGATTGTTATCATTGTTTCGTATATGCTCTTTCCGTACCTTTGGAGGGATTAATTTGAAAAGAATTTTGTCAAAGTCCTGGTGGAAATATTTAACTTGTTTATTGCTGATCTACACAGTAATAGCTGGTCTGTTAATGCCTGTTCCGAAGCTTCCCATACTAAATGAAACAATTCGGAATCTCTATTTTCACGTTCCGATGTGGTTCTGTATGATCGTGCTGTTTGGTACTTCTGTTGTAAATGCCATTCAATATCTGTCAAAGGAAAATGAACTGAATGATATCCGTTCGGTGGAATACATAAATACCGGGATCATTTTCGGTATCTGCGGGCTTATTACCGGTTCTATATGGGCAAAATATACATGGGGAGCATGGTGGGTATTCTCAGATCCTAAGCTGAATGGTGCGGCCATAGTGATGCTTGAATATTTTGCTTATCTAATTCTTCGTGGTTCCATTACCGATGAAAAACAACGGGCAAAGGTGTCAGCGGTCTATAATATTTTTGCCGCAGCATCAATTATCCCACTTCTGTTTATCCTTCCGAGGATGACTGACTCCCTGCATCCGGGAAATGGTGGCAATCCGGCTTTCAGTAAATACGATCTGGATAGCAATATGAGAATGGTCTTTTATCCTGCGGTTGCATCATGGATAATGCTTGGGGTATGGCTGGCAACTTTAAGGGTGCGTTTAAGGAAAATTGAAAATCAAATTCATGAAAATGAAGCATAATATAATTCAAATTGGAAAGTTATTAAAAGGCATTCGCCCAATTCTCTTAGGGATATTGGGAGTTTTTTTGACATTGAATGTATCCGCGCAAGAGCCTGAAATGGCAGATGCCCTCAGGTCTGACGGAAAGATTTACGTAGTCGTTTTAATTATGAGTGTGGTAATGTTGGGCCTGTTGGTATTCGTTTTTCTTACTGACAGGAAAGTACAGAAACTTGAAAGAATGATTAAGGATAAATAACACGCACAAATATTTTTAATTATGAGCGAGGCCACAAACTATAATATTCACCTTGACATTGCTTACAAGCACATGGAGCTTATTGATGTTGCGACTGTGGTGGCTGCAAACAAGGAGAAATGGTTTAACCAGACACTTACTGAAGTTAATGATAGCGTGGTAAGGATCGGAATTGTAGAAGGCGAATTCCACTG
>CAILMK010000742.1 GCA_903835275.1 uncultured bacterium
AATATTTATTTGGCTATAAAATTTGAAAGGAAGTTCACCGGAATTGTAATCGAAAGTATATCCTTCAACAATTTTCGCCTTTTCTCTTCTTTTAAGTGCCTCGATCCATTCTGCTTGTCGCGGCATTTCATCAATTCTACAAGTTCGCACCGAAGGGGACAGTTCAAGCTCTTTCATTTGCATGTTTTTACAGCTCAAAAATAGCTTTTATTCTACAAATCAACACATTAAAATTCATGAATGAGCTTAATTACAATATTTCAAATTCTGTGAGGTTCAAATTTGATCCACATTAAATTTTTCATCGATCGTAATATTTCATCGATAAAGATGATTTCTTGTAAAAGAACTTGATTAAATTTGTAAAGGACTATATAAACTAATGAGGTATTCAAAGCAAATTAAACTTCCCGAATTCGGTGAGGAGGGGCAACTGAGACTATCCGGCGCGAGCCTGCTGGTCATCGGTGCAGGTGGACTGGGATGTTCTGTTTTGCAATATCTTGCTGCGGCAGGAATCGGCAGGCTGGGCATCATGGATTTTGATGTTGTGGAAGAAAGCAACTTGCCACGCCAGGTGCTATACACAAGCGTTGATGTGGGAAGGCAGAAAGCGGAATGCGCTGCAAACAGGCTCAAGGAAATGAATCCTTTTGTGAAGATTGAAGTGTATCCGCAAAAACTCACTCCGGAAAATGCTGCAAATATTATTGAGAGATATTCCATCATTGCTGATTGCACGGATAATTTCACTGCACGGTATATTATTAACGATGCCTGTGTAAAGTTAAATAAGCCCTGGGTTTTTGCTTCCATAGAAGCATGGGAAGGGCAGGTTTCAGTTTTTAATTATAATAACGGACCGACGTATCGTTGCCTTTTCCCAGAGGCGCCGCTGGATGCTCCAAGCTGCGATGATATGGGTATTACAGGACCGGTAGCTGCCGTTATATCTTCCGTGCAGGCAAATGAAATCCTGAAGTGTATTACAGGAATCGGCAATATTTTCAGTGGCAAACTATGGGTGGCTGATCTTTTAAAAAATAAATTTTCCTTTGTGGAATTCCAGCGTAATGAAGCAGCCATTACATTGCTTACGCATAAAGAGGTAAAGAAACAAAGTTCAACAAATGTTCGTCATCACCTTGATGTGGGTATTGAAGATTTCATTTCCCACGCATCCGATTATATTCTCATAGACATCCGCGAGCGTCATGAATTTGAACTGGAACCTTCCGACGGGGAAAATATTCCATTCGATGAACTTATGAAATCACTGGGAAGAATCGATACATCCAAACGTTATATTCTTCTTTGCAAAGAAGGAAGAAAAAGTCTTTTCCTCGCTTATCACTTAAAGGAAAAATACGACATCAATAATATCTACAGCGTGGAAGGCGGCTGGGAAAAATTGAAGAATGTTGTAAGGATGTAAGATTTTGCCCCTAACCCCTGAAGGGGAAGCGCTTCGCGCGATTTGTGATAAAATAAATAAAATTCAATGCAGCTTATCCATTTCCGTTCACTTTAGTGAACGGATAAAAATCCGCAATCGAATTCGCCGCGGCGAACGGAATCCGCAATCTAAATCACCCCCAGCTTTTCCAGGGCAGATTTCGCAGCCATTTGTTCGGCTTTTTTCTTTTGCAATCCCTTTCCTTCGCCGGATGATTCGCCGTCAACCATTGCTTCTACAAGGAATACAAGGTTATGATTTTCGCGAAGGGTTTTGATGAGATTAAATTCGAGGGATTTTCCATAACGCTGGCACCATTCCAGCAGCTGGCTTTTATAATTGGTATCCGTATCCCTGATCTGGTCTATATCGAGGTATTTGGCAAGGATCACGTCCTTGAAAAACTTATTGGATTTTTGATATCCTTTATCCAGGAATATCGCGCCGACCAGTGCCTCAAAACAATTACCTACCATGGATGGTGCAATTTCATACACACCGCCTCCGGAGGAATTTTCCTCGAGTAATTTATCAAGACCTAATTCGTAACCAAGGCGATTGAAAAATTCGCGGTTGACAATCTTAGCGCGCATCTTACTCATGAAGCCTTCATCGGCATCCTGGTATTTTGCAAATAGATACTCTCCTATCACGAGGCTGAGTACGGCATCGCCCAAAAACTCGAGGCGTTCGTTGGATTCAATGCTTTTAAATCCGCGCGTATCTGAAGCTGATTTGTGAGTAAAGGCCTGTTTGTAGAGGGCTATGTTACCCGGCTTGAATCCGATGAGCCTTTTAAGCCTTGAACTAAGTGTGTTCTTATCGGAAAAAAAGTTTAAGATGGCGGCAGATTTTAAGCCTTGTAC
>CAILMK010000743.1 GCA_903835275.1 uncultured bacterium
GGAACAGTTCCAACATTTTTTATCGGAGCAGAATCAGTTATAGGTAAAGTTAGGGAGGTAGAACGATATGCAAAATATGAAAAAGTTATTAACGAAACTGCCAAAGCTGCTGAAAAAGCAGAAGAATTTGAAAAAGCAGCAAAAATAGGCAATGGCTTACGGAAGTCTCCTCAACCATTATTAATAGAAAGAAGACCACAATATAAAAATGGTTTTGTTGATATGGTTTATGACAATGCTAAACAGATAGACGGGAAGGTTTATGATCCAAATACTGGTGAAGAACTTGCCTGGAATAAAAATTTACCCCGCAATGGCCAATGGGATATGGGTCATAAGCCTGGTAAGGAATATAGAAAACTTGTAAAAGATTTCAAAGACGGAAAATTAACCCTTTTTGATTTTTTAAAAGAGTACAACAATCCTGATAATTATCAACCAGAAGCAATTTCGAGTAACAGAGGCAGAACATATGAAGAAAAATAATACCATTGATGATATTTTTCAAGCAGTTCGTTTGGGCGAATTTTCGTTAACCAACAAAGACAATATTTTTGATTCTAAAATCGAAGTAATCAATTCACTAGGTCAATCTTTATTACATGAAGCAATTTCTCATATGCAAAATGAGATAGCCGAAAAGTTAATTTCTTTAGGATATAATGTTAATTTAAAAGATGAAAAAGGGTTAACTCCCTTGCATTATGCAGCTTTGCACAATAATTTGAATGGTGCAATATCCCTATTATCAAATGGTGCAAGGGTAAATGAAATTGACAATTTTGGAAACACTCCTCTTTGGACAGCAGTATTTTATGCCAAGGGCAAATATAAAATGGTCGAGACAATGTTAAAGAATGGCGGAAATCCACTTAATAAAAATAATACTGGTCGTTCACCTTTAGATTTTGCTAGTCAAATAAATGATGAAGCATTGGTGAATTTATTGGTTAAGGGCTAACAATTAACATTCACATTATGGAAATTTATATTTGCCTGTTGTTATAGGCTTTCAGACTAAATATTAGAAATAATTTATTCACCCGCAGTTCCAGTCCCCGCCGATTCAGATATATTTATCCAAACCCTTGAGCCCCGAATATTATATCTCACAAACCTATTCCCCCTCGCCACTCGCAACTCGCCTCTCGTCCCCTTAATTAACTCATTGACACATTATCACATTATCTAATTAATCTTTACCTTTGCACCTTAATGAGAAAAGCACTTTTATTTTTACTTACCCCCGTGCTGTTTTCTGCATGCAATTCTTCAAAAGAGGCTGATGCACAAAGCACTAAGGAAAAAGGATACATAGTAGCCACCTATCATCGCTCCATTGAATTCGGGGATATGGGAGCCGCTATTTATAGCATACAGTCCCTCCTGTCCCGGGATACTGCCAATTATAGCTATTATGATTCGCTGGCAATCCTGTATTATAATTCGCGGAATTACCCCCAGGCATTGAAAGCTGCTGATAAGGCAATCATTAAATATCCAAACGAGGAAAAGCTGCTTCGTCTCATGGCGGACGCGGCTAAAAAAATGGACAGGGATGATCTTGCCTTGCCTTATTTCCTGAAGCTTATAGAGATCACGAAGGATCCGAAAATTCAATATGAAGCCGCTGTTTCCGAGTTTTACAGCAAACATTATGATGATGCTGAAAAAGCGGTCAACACAACCCTGCAAACCCCCGGCACAGAAAAGGTTTATGTAAAAATAATTGCCGATGGCGGCAAACAGCAGGACGTGCCTCTGCATGCCGCGCTATATAACCTCCTCGGATTCGTCCGTGAAAAACAAGACAAAAAGCCGGAAGCCGCGGATTGCTATAAAAAAGCACTTGATATTTTCCCTGACTTTATCCTCGCAAAAAATAACCTTGAAGCAATTAACAAAAAATAAATAATACGATGAAATATACACTTTCCCTTTGCATTATCGCCGCACTATTCCTTGGTGCATGTAAAAACGATAAATCCGCTTCTAAAAACGGCGCGGAAAATATCTCAGTCGCAAAAGATGACAATGCCATCGCGCTGAATAAAAAAATATTCGCAATGGCTACCCATAACAAGGATTTTTACACTGCCTTGTATGCAGCCAATGCTATCATCGCGCTGGATAGCGCGAATGCCGGAACGTATTATGATACGCTGGCAACTATCTACGCCGGACTTAACCAAATAGAAGCAGCGAGCCAGATGGCAAATAAAGTACTTGCCAAGGATCCGAATAACAGAAAAATGCTTGAGATAAAGGCAAGCAGCGCGGCTGCAACCGGTGATATGGCAAACGCCATGACGATCAGCAAGAAACTCTATGAGATCAGCAAGGAGCCTAAATATCTTTTCAATATAGCTACGCTGAATATACAGGCAGGTAACTACGGCGAAACTGAATCCACACTGGATCAGCTTGAAAAAGATCCGCGCTATGGCAAGGATTCCGTGGAAATGCCGGGCCAGCGCCAGGGACAATTCCAGAGAATACCATTGGAAGCTGCGGTGATTTATCTGCGCGGTAACCTGGACCTCAGCAAGAACCGTATCATGGAAGGCGCTACCAAAATAAAACAGGCTATTGACCGCTTTCCTAATTTCTACCTGGCAAGAAGGGACATGCAAATGATACAACAAAGCATGCAACAACAGCAAGCCAAGGGCGGACCGCAAGGACCTCCGAGAAAATAACTGAACCTCTTCGCCTGCCGAAGTGTTGAATAGCGGATACATCATTTATCCACTACTCACAACCTTATTTCCTATTGAATGAGCGCTAAGAAAAAAGCACCTGTTATTCCTCCTGAAAACATTGAAGGTGGCAGCATTGAGGTATTTGGTGCCCGCGAGCATAACCTGCAAAACGTTGATCTTGTATTGCCACGCAATAAGCTCATCTGTTTTACGGGGCTTAGCGGCAGCGGAAAGTCATCACTGGCATTTGATACCATCTACGCGGAAGGGCAGCGCAGGTACATGGAAACTTTTTCCGCGTATGCGCGGCAGTTCATGGGCAATATGCAACGCCCGGACGTTGACAAGATCAATGGGCTCAGTCCTGTAATTTCCATAGAGCAAAAAACGGTCAGTAAAAATCCGCGTTCCACGGTAGGAACCATCACAGAAATATATGATTTTCTCCGCTTGCTGTATGCAAGAAGTTCCGATGCGTATAGCTACGTAACGGGTAAAAAGATGGTGCGCTTTTCCGATGAACAAATTGTTGCTGCCATTAATGAGCGCTTCAAGGGACGCTCCATTTATATGCTTGCACCATTGGTAAAGGGACGCAAAGGACATTACCGTGAATTATTTGAAGGCTTGCAAAAAACCGGATATACACGTGTACGTGTGGATGGGGATGTGCAGGATATTGTTCCCAAGATGCAACTGGCACGTTATAAGATTCATGATATAGAATTGGTGGTGGACCGCATAAAAATTGGAGAGGCGGGAGAATCACGACTTCGTTCCTCCATGGATCTTGCCTTAAAACAAGGAAAAGGAACACTTTCTGTCCTGGATATAGACGATGATAAGCTCTATCATTTCAGCCGCAATTTGATGTGCCTGGATTCGGGTATTTCCTATGATGAACCCCAGCCAAATACTTTTTCATTTAACTCTCCAAACGGCTGGTGCCCCAAGTGCAAAGGGCTGGGATTTACCTACCAGTTTGAAATGGAAAATATTTTTCCTGATACCAGTCTCAGCATACGCAGCGGTGCATTGGCTCCATTCGGAAAAGAGATAGACGCCTGGAATATGGCTGTCATGAAAGCCATAGGTAAAAAACATAATTTCAAACTGAACGATGCGGTAAAAGGCATTTCCGAAGAAGGAATCCAGGAGATACTTTATGGAAGCGAAGAAAAATTAACTGTTGAATATAATTACTCTGAATACAGTGTTGAAAACGGCGGACTGGTGCAATATTTTCAGGATATTCTAATAGGCAAAACTGCTTCTCCATTAAAAGAAACCTTGGAAGAATATGGCAGTCTTGCTGATTGTCCGGATTGTCACGGTTACCGATTAAAACAGGAAGCCCTTTATTTCAAGGTTGGTGAAAAACACATCGGTGAATCTGCCCTGTTAGAGTTGGATGATTTCAATAAATGGATCGAGGAAATTGACAAGGGACTCGATAAAAGAAGCCGACCGGTCGCCGGAGAAATACTCAAGGAAATAAGAACACGCACACAGTTCCTGCTGGATGTAGGGTTGAATTATCTTAACCTTAACAGGCCCGCATTTTCGCTCTCCGGTGGAGAAGCGCAACGCATACGCCTTGCTACGCAAATTGGTTCCCAACTGATAAACGTAACCTATATCCTCGATGAGCCGAGTATCGGACTTCATCAAAGGGATAATATCAGGCTGATAAATTCACTGAAAAACCTGCGCGATATTGGCAATACAGTCATTGTTGTAGAGCATGACAAGGACATGATCCTTGAATCGGATTATGTAGTCGACATTGGTCCCGGTGCGGGTACACATGGCGGCAAAATTGTTGCCGAAGGAACCGTGGAACAAATACTGAAAACGAATAGCGTTACCACGCAATACCTGAACGGATCCAGGGAAATAAAAACTCCCGAAATACGTAGCCAGGGCAATGGAAAATTTCTTGAAATAAAAGGATGTACAGGACATAATCTGAAAAATGTTTCCGTGAAATTTCCATTGGGAACATTGATCTGTGTAACGGGTGTTTCCGGCAGCGGAAAATCTACACTGATTACAGATACTTTATATCCGATCCTTAAAAAACATTTTTTTCGCGGAGCTTCACTTCCGCTTCCCTACAAAAGTATTGAAGGATTAAAAGAGTTGGATAAGGTTATAGAAATAGACCAGAGTCCCATAGGAAGAACTCCGCGAAGTAATCCTGCTACCTATACCGGATTATTTACGCACATAAGAAATTTATTCGCGCTTCTTCCTGAAGCAAAAATACGCGGCTACCAGCCCGGCAGGTTTTCATTCAATGTAAAAGGCGGACGCTGCGAAGATTGTGGAGGCGCGGGATTGAAAACCATAGAAATGAATTTTCTCCCGGATGTATATGTGGAATGCCCGACATGTTTCGGAAAGCGCTATAATCGCGAAACCCTTGAAGTTCGTTATAAAGGAAAATCCATCTCCGACGTACTGGATATGAAGGTGGAACATGCCGTAGAATTTTTCGATAAAATCCCGCAGATAAAAAAGAAAGTGGATACCCTGTTGGAAGTTGGGCTCGGGTATATCAGTCTGGGGCAATCCTCCACTACCCTTAGTGGTGGAGAAGCGCAACGCGTTAAGCTAGCCACTGAACTTTCCAAACGTGATACAGGGAAAACTTTTTACATCCTTGATGAGCCTACTACGGGCTTGCACTTTGAAGACATTCGGATACTGATGGAGCAGATAAACCGTCTGGTTCAACGCGGAAATACCGTCCTTATTATTGAACATAATATGGACGTAATTAAACTCGCCGACTGGGTAATAGACTTAGGCCCTGAAGGCGGTGGTGGCGGAGGAAAAATCCTTGCCGAAGGCACACCTGAACAAGTGGCGAAACATAAGACCAGTCATACCGCTGTATTTTTGAAGAAAGAATTGGCCGGGAAGTAAAAATCGAAATATCAAGTTAAACAGTTATTTTTGTTTTTGTTTTTGAAGATAATATACTATGGAAAAGCTGACAATCAAGAACTTTGGACCAATAAAGGAAGCATCGCTTGATCTAAAAAGACGCAATGTTTTTATTGGACCCCAAGCGAGTGGTAAAAGTACAATTGCCAAATTAGTTGCGATTTTCAGAGAGCCCGGTTTTCTATTGGATGGTAATAATGATCTTAAATTTTATAAGGATCTGAGAATTGATGGATTCTTTAAAAAAGACACAGTTATTAATTATCAAAGCGAGCAATATAATTATGATATTGAAGTAAGAAATGAGCCTTTAATCCATAATATTAATATTAATAGCCACTTCAAAACAACTATTCTGAGCATAAAGAATGATCTTGAATCTGCAACAAATCAGTTAGCGCAATCTGATAAAAGAGATTTAGATTCTCTTAGAGAACTGCATCGCCAAAGGAGCAATCAATTGCAAGGTATGAGATATTTAACCTCTAGCAATCCTCTTTATATACCAACTGAAAGATTCTTAATTTCAACAGTTGCTGATTCAAGCTTTAATTTTTCTGACCCAAATTCATTGCCTGAATATCTTACTAATTTTGGCAAAATTTTTCAATTAATAAGAAACAATGCTTTAAACTCTTTCACTTCAAATATTTTAAATGTCGAATATAGATTTGAAGGAGGGAGAGATAAGGTTTACATTAACGAGTCAGAATACGTATTTCTTGCTGACTCTGCAAGTGGATATCAAGCACTCCTCCCTACAGAAATAATAATTTCATATTTAACAGAAGCTGGTCATCCTAAAACTTTTATCATAGAAGAACCCGAATTGAATTTATTTCCCGAAACACAAAAAAGATTCATCTACTACTTATTAAATAAATGCCGAGCAAATGATGATCTTTTTCTTACTACTCACAGCCCATATATTTTAAGCTCATTAAATACCCTCCTGTTTGCTTGGAAAGTTGCAAATAAATTTCCGGAAAGGATTGAAGAAATAGATGCTATTATTCCAATTAAATCCTGGATAAATCCTGATGAATTTTCTGCTTATTATGTGGGGGACGGAACTGTTAAAAGCATTATCGATGATTCTACAGGAATGATCGGCGAAAATTTATTAGATGGAATTTCCGAGGATTTAGCAGGGGAATTTGATGCCCTTATGTCTATCTATAAGAGAAAGAAAGCAGCATGAGGAATCAGATTGCAAATGCTTTTCCTGATAAAGTACAAAACCAATGCTTAGAGGTTCAAACAAGTCAGGAATTCCACATCTATGATAGTGATGAGGGCAAAAGCAAAATTTGCGAGAATGATGAGCCGATACATTTCTCAGTGATTAATCCAAATAGGAAAAGCATCTATTTCCTTGCTGTTGATAAATGCCTGATTTCAGATGCGGATGGGATAAAAAGATGCGATTGTGCTGTATTTGATGATTCAACATTTTGCTTTGTTGAAATCAAAACCCTTACGACGGCAATACATAATCATCGTAATAAACAGCGCAAAGAAGCCCGGGAACAACTAAGAGTCACAATCCAGTTATTTAAAGAACAGATCGATTTTGACAAATATTCAATTGAAGCACTCCAATGCGTAGGTTTTGAGGAACCAACACCCGCTTTTTCTGCCCGCAGTGAAAATGAAAAAGTGAAGTTCATGGATGAATTAGGTGTAGATTTACTGGAAGGTAACGAGAAGATTTTCAATTAAATCATCACAAATAAAAAGCGGGCTTACAGGGCCCGCTTTCAGATATATACAAATCGCTTAGAGTAATCAAAATAATAAAGAAGGAAGCTAAGGATTCCCTTCTTTAGTTAATTACCACCTCCTGCCGCAACGGCCATGGTAGTAATATCCCCTCTCGCAGCGTCCACCACGGTAGTATCCATAACCACCACCATAACAAGGACGGCCAACTACGACACGCGGACCAAAACCGCAACCAATCCCAAAGCCTGCGTGTACAGCGTAACCGCCGCGATGGAATTCCCTGGGTCCACAATAACCATAAGGGCGCGCAAATAATCCGGTGCTTAGGATGAGGGCTGTAGCTAATACGAATAAAGTTTTCATAGCTTTCAATTTTTTAGTTATTACGGATATAGATTCAAATGGTATGCCAAAGTTTAAAATGGATGATTTTGGATTTAAGATTTGCGATCGGAAACCGATAATAGCATAGGGTTTCAACTCTATCTGCCTATTCATCCCACAAAAGCATCCCTGATATGATATATATCGGGCTCGTCCTTTTTCAGGATGATTGAAACGATATCAAACCTCAGTTCCTTGTTAGGCTGCTTCAGGTACAGGTATTCCTGTGCCGCCTTTATAATATTGGCTTGCTTGGATTTTTTAACGGCTGCCTCAGGCCATCCGAAAGCCTCCGTACTCCGTGCCTTCACTTCAACAAACACAATGGTATCCTTTTCCTCCATGATGAGGTCTATCTCGCACCTGCCGTGCCGCCAGTTACGCTCCAATAGTACGAAACCGTTCAGGATTAAATAAGCAAGCGCCATGTCCTCACCCTTATCGCCTGTTTTTCTGTTGGATGTTTGCAATTTGAATTTTGATTGATTATATTTGTATAAGCATTATGAAAATATCTATATCCACCTTACTTGTTTTTTTCCTGCTTTCAGGGAATTTGTTTGCCCTTGGCCATAAGGATCCACGTGAAAGTATGCACCCTAAAAAATCCGAGTACAAATTAAGCAAAAAAGAATTCATGGCAATGTACGGTAAGGACGATTCTGCGAAAGCCCTTATCAATGTCTTTTTCCGTGACAGGAGAATTGGCTTTTATGTCCTTCCTGCATACCCGATCATTGCAATTATCAACGGGCTATCCGTGCCTAAACCGAATATTGGAGATATAACACTTGGCAATACCCGTATGTTGAGTGCCGTTGCCGGAATTACTTCACTTGCCGGAGGATATTTCCTGCTTACTTCCACACGGAAGGAGCTCTATAAGGAATTAAAATATTACGAGATCACAGGGCATATTTCTGATGAATACAGTACGCAGGTAAAAGGCAAGTTATACCGGATGAACAAGGCTTGCAAAGTAGTACCTGCAACTACGACACCTGCTAATGGTGGTACGGTTCCCCCTTCAAAATAGTCATACATCTATATAGCTGTTCCAGGAAGATCAAGCGCACCATTTGATGCGTGAAGGTCATTTCCGAAAGTGCAAGTTGCGCATTCGCACGTTTATAAACTTCTTCATGGAATCCATACGCGCCGCCGGAAAGGAAAATAATATTGCCCTGGGTGGCATTGAATTTTTTCTGCATCCAAACGGCAAATTTTTCAGAGGAATGCAGTTCCCCTTTTTCATCCAGTAAAATCAGAATATCTGTGGACTTAAGAAGTTTGTAGATCTCTTCTTTTTCATTGGCACGATGTGTATCGGCATTCGCGTTTTTAGCTTTGGAAGCAGGCAATTCCCTGTACTGAAAACTAAGATAGGGCTTGAGCTTTTTGATGTAGATGGCACTACCTTCTTCAAGGTAAGAATCGTCTGTTTTTCCGATGCACCAGTATTCTACTTTCATTGTTTATTCTTTCCTTCTATCACTGCCATGATGGAATAACCTTTCGCTATCAGGCTATATTCCCCGTCCTTGATCACATATATTTCTGACTCACAATAATGCAAACGTGAACCCGCTTTTATCACCCAACCCCGGGCAAAAACAGTATCTCCTCTTCCCGGCGAAAAATAAGATACTTTCAGATCTGAAGTAACTACGCGGTCATCTTTTTTTACCAGTGAAAATGCAGCAAAACCTGTCACGAGGTCTGCAATGGTGGCAGTTACTCCACCATGTACCAAACCATCCTGTTGTAATAAATGCTGCTTTAATGGAGCAGAAGCCTCTGCATATCCGGGAAGTATTTTTGTTAATTCAAAGCCGTTATGATGCATAAAATGCTGACGGGAAAGTTTATCCTCAATCAGCTTTTTAAACTCCGGATTTTGTGCTTCGTATTTTATTGGTGCTTCGAAATTCATGTCTATTATTTTCCCGCGGATCACGCAGATAACGCAGATTTAAAATTGTCACTTCTAAACTCAATTTTGCCGCATTCGCCGCGGCGGAAGCAAATTAACAGATTAAGTAATTTTATACTCACCGTTAATGTCCGTTAGAACTTCCACGCCGGTATCAGTAATCAAAAGCGTGTGCTCATATTGTGCAGAAAGCTTTCCGTCAATAGTGCGTACAGTCCACTTGTCACCCTTGTCAATTTTTACTCGGGCCTTGCCTTCGTTGATCATCGGCTCTATGGTGAAGGTCATGCCGGGTTTCATTTTCGGGCCTGAGTTTCTATCCGCATCATGGGATACTTCCGGATCTTCATGGAATTTAACTCCTACGCCATGACCGCAAAACTGATATACAACCCCGTATCCCATTTTACGTGCATAATTGCCAATTGCCCAGCCTATATTGCCAACAAAATTACCAGGCCTGCACTCCATGATGCCAAGGTAAAGACACTCCTTGGTTACATCCATGAGATTTTGCGCTTCTTCACTTACCTGCCCAACCTTATACATGGTACACGTATCGCCGTAAAAGCCATTCAGGATGGTTGTAACATCTACGTTGACAATATCCCCATCCCTCAAAACAGTTTGATTAGGCACGCCGTGGCATACCACATCATTCACAGATATGCACGTAGCTGCAGGATATCCTTTATAGTTCAGCGTAGCTGGAATAGCCCCATGACTACGCATGAATTCCTCCGCTTTTTGATTGATAAATGCTGTTGTTACTCCCGCCTTGACGAATTGTTCAAGATGTTTAAGGGTCTGTGCTGCAAGCTTGGAGCTTTTGCGAATCCCTTCAATTTGTGCAGGAGTTTTTATAATAACCATTCCCATAAAAATATAAAAGATGCAAAGTTAGCAAAAAAGGGACAAAGGACGAGGGACAAGGGACAAGGGGGAAATATCGAATAATAAATGTTAAAGTGGGCTCAGACTTTTTCTCGCTTACGGTTTACTCCTCTCGATTTAGAGTTCTTCGATAGCGATGGGGTTTTATACCCCTCGCAGTCATTAAATATACTTCTTCAATTCCCCTAAAAATAGATGTTTAGGCATCGCTCCGGAATTTCTCCAGATAATGTTCCCGTTTTTGAACAATATAAATGCCGGAATGCCCTGAATCCCATACGCCTGGGAGGCCTTCGGGTTTTTATCGGTATTGATCTTGATGACTTTTAGCTTGTCCTTTAGCTCCGCTGCAATTTCCTCAACAATTGGACTCATGCTTTTACATGGACCGCACCAATCGGCGTAAAAATCTACAAGCACAGGTGTTTCGCTTTTGATAAGTTCTGAAAATGGAGTTGACATAATTTTACTTTGTAGGAACAAGAACAAAGTTTGGCGGGAAAAGTTTACTCCTCCAATTCCACGAGTTTTTCTTCCAGCCAGTTTACATCAGCGATGGCGTCAGTACTTTTTAGTTCAGCTTTGTATTTTTCGATCTTTTGTTTTTGACCGGGATTGATGTCCATGAGCTTTTTTGTGAAATATAGCAAATTGGTATACACTTCCTTGTGCGTGGCAGAAATCAGTTTATTCCTGTTGAGATAGGTCTTGAATGAATCCAATAATGAGAAAAGTGATTTCACTTCCCTGCACTCAAAATACGTTTTCAGTAACAGGGTTTTGGAATCCAGGTTATAGAATATATCTTCATATTCCACCTTGTTTAGCAGACGTATAACACGCTCATAATCTTTGATGTAAAAGTAATATTTTGCAAGATTGTAGGTATAGGCATTGCTCCGGTGCTTTTCTTCTATTTTGGATTTATAGCGTTCGATAAAATCCAGGGTCCATGCGTGTTCACCATGACGCAGGGCGGCTACAACAATGTTTTTATACTGGGAATGCATTAAATATCCATCCTCAATAAGGAGCTCATTATCAAGCATTCGCTTATAAAATTCAAAGATTTCACCAATATAATTTGTCTGCCCTGCATTGATCTTTTTCACGCAATAATTCAGCGCATAAAAGTGCATCCCCTTGGATTCATCCTTGGTAAACAGATGACTGTATTGCTCAAGATGCGCCTTCAGGGAATAATAATGTTCCTCGTTGCCATCCGTCAGCGTAAGAAGGATATCCCGGTAAATACCAATGGCAGGCACTTCGGAATATGGGCTTTTTTCCAGGAGTGGAATGATCTCATCAAAAAAGGGAAGATCGAAATCAATAGCAATGATATTCCGGTAATTAATGATCTCGCAAAGCAAGCGGAGTTTGGTAAACAGATAAAACCTGTCAATGGAGTACATAGTCTCCCGAAGGTTATGCTTACCCTGGCGTATATTTTCGCGGATGGTAAAATCATTTAGGACGCTATTGGCCTGATAAGCAAACAGAAGCGCGTTTTCATTTGTAGGGTGCTGAACCACATCCGAAGGAAAGACCTTTCGCTGTGTTGCGGCGAAATGCTTGCCTAATCCTTTTGTTTCGTAATAACGAAGTACCTTTAATTTCTTTCCATCTTCATCCGATTGTAAATCCCTGATCGCAAGGAATGTTTCTATCAATTCAAGGAAATCAGAAAAGGCGTGGCGCAACTTCAGGTCATCATATTTTTGTTTGGGAAAGGCTGCACTGAAAAATAGCTCCTTCATATCCTTGCTTTCAGAGATAGCTTCCTTATTTTTGATGAAGACCAAAAGGAGTTTGGAATAGAGGGGATTTCGGTTGAAATAAGGCGACATGAGAAACTTATCAAGCTCCTGAAGTTCTTCCGCAGAAAAACTTTCCAGTAATCCGATGAGTTTGCTATTTTTCATTCCGACAAATATATAGACTAATATTTATAACTGCATAATAATCAATGAAAAATTAATTTTCGTATATCCATATTTACCGACAAATGCCAAAAAATGACCTTGGTCAGCCTTATATTTCTTGTAAACTTTGTATCGTGATAAAAAAGTTTACAGGCCAAAATGAAAATATTATGAAAAATACAGCCTTCTTCCCTTGCCAAAAGATAGCCTTAGTAGTATTGTTTTTGGGATTATTTTCCCTTAGTACCCGTGCACAACTGAGCGGGACTTATACGATAGATAAAAGCAAAGCCGCATCTTCTACAAATTACACAAGCTTTAATGATGCAGACTCGGATCTAACCTATGGAAGCCGTGCAAACGGAGCCGCCGCGAACGGAAAAGGAGTGAGTGGGGCTGTTGTATTTAAAATTGCCGATGGAACGTATCAAGAGCAAGTGCGGATTCCTTATATCACAGGTAGCTCTTCTACAAATACTATTACTTTCGAAAGCGCATCAAATGATAGTAGCAAAGTAATTTTAACATGGCCTGCGTACTACAAAGGAGGAAACTATACACTTGAATTAGATAGTGTTTCAAATTTGATTATTAAAGGAATTACGGTTAAGAGAACTTCTAATAATTCTTACACTTTAGCAGTAGTGATTCGATTAAAAAGCTTTCTTTCCAATATTACATTTTCAAATAACCGCCTCATTGGAATTAATTATTCTTCTGCTTCAGACAGCAGCGATATTATATACGGCTCACAGTCTTATTTTCCCAACGGGAATTTGATCAATGTAAAATATATTAATAACCACTTCTGGTATGGATATTATGCAATTTACAATGCAAATCCGTCGGCGAATTATCCAAATAGAAATATTACGGTATCATCAAACATTTTTGACAGTATCGTTTACACTGGAGCATATATAAGAGGAGATAGTGGATTAATCCTTTATGGTAATATGTTCAGGAGTCATAATAGCTATGGTGCAGTTGGATTTAGTATTGCAAACTTCAAGAATCCTGTAATCACAAATAATAAAATTTATTCAAACGATAACGGAATGCTCTTCTACAGTAATGGAACTTACAAGACACATGGAATTATTTCCAATAATTTTATTGTAAGTACAGGGGCAGCAGGTATCGAAATGGGAGACAATAAAAATATTGATATATTACACAACACAATAGTTGCTAAAAAGTGGACATTTAATCTAAATAATAGTAGTGCGTCAAGTGATTCAAATTATACAATATATAACAATATCCTTTATGGAGATTACATTTATCTTGTAGAATATACTCTTCCCATGAGGCTTAACAATAATTGTTATTATTCCAGAACTTCTACCATAGGAAATTATGCCGGAAATCCCGCATATACATTGTCAGACTGGCAAGGTTATACTACGGAAGATTCTAATACAATTGTAAAAAAACCAACCTTCACATCAAGTACCGATCTTCATGTGTCGGATACTTTCCTAAATCATGGCAAATATTTTTCTTCCGTTCCAACGGATATAGACGGACAAACAAGGAATACAACCAACCCTACTATTGGTGCTGATGAAATAGCTCACAAAGCCACATCTTGTATGTCGGGTACGTATTCTATCGGCGGAGCAAGTGGAGATTATGCAACATTCAGGTCAGCAGTGAGTGATTTAAAAACATACGGAGTCTGCGGACCGGTTGTATTCAATATTGCTGATGGAACCTATAATGAAAAAGTAAGGATAGATTCTATCGTTGGATCGTCAGCAACCAATACTATTACATTCCAAAGTGCTTCGCATGACAGTAGCAAGGTGATTATGTCCTGGCCTGCAGATACTGGGATATATTCCGACTACAATAATTATGTTCTGCTTCTTGAAAATTCCAGCTATATCACGCTAAAAGGAATCAGCTTCGAAAGGCCTCATCCGGTTCAAAACGGGGCAGGCGCCAGGTCAATTTACCTAAGAGGAACTCATGATGTCAAAATACTAAATAATTATTTTAACGGAGGAAAAGTTGTTCCATATAAATACGACTATAGCTACATGATAGATGGATTTGGTTCGCATGATATACTGGTTTCATCCAATCACTTTAAGAATGGCTATATGGGTGTTGCTCTTTATGATTCAACATTGGGTACTCTTCATTTGAAAGGAATAGTTATTGAGAACAACATAATGGATACCAGTATTGCCGGAATTAGTCTTACCGGTATCAGTGAAGCGAGGATTCGATCCAATGTGTTCATGAGTTCTGATACATTTTCATCTACGCAGGCCATTGAAATTGACAATAACGGAACCGGAAATCCGGATTCAAGCAATATCATTATTGAAAAAAATAAAATAGTTTATGCAGGAACCGGAATTAACTGGTCAGGTAAAGGATATTGCCGAATTTCAAACAATTCAATAATTATTTTGCAACGCTCATATACCGGAGCAGCAGCAATGGGCTTATTTTCATGGGACTCCACAAGTACAGTGGACATATTAAATAATTCAATATATTCGATAAGCGGACAAGAATGTCTTTTGATGCAGAAGTCACCGCCATCTACAAACATTACCAACAATATTTTTTCTGGTACCGGCTATGGAATTGACATTTCCGGCAGTATTCCAAAAATGCAGAGCAATGCTTATCACTTACCTGTTTCGGGTTATTTTATAGCGGCGTACAATAAGACTCAATATAATTCTCTTTCTTCATGGCAAACAGCCATCGGTACAGATTCAAACTCCATAGTTGTGAATCCAATGTTTGCAAGCGCCTTGAATCTTACTCCCGCCAATAGTTCACTGAATGTTGGAACTCCGCTTAGCAATATTCCGGATGATATAAATAATGTTACCAGAAATACAATCCATCCTACCATTGGTGCTTATGAAATTGCATCGACTTCAAGTTCCACCCCTCCCACTGCCCGCTTCTCATCAGCATCAAAAGCTTGCCGCGGTGATTCTGTAAAATTCAAAGACAGTTCCACTTATACAGGAATAGATAGCATCACGACATGGGCTTGGAATTTCGGAGATGGAAATACTTCATCCCTGCAAAATCCGATTCACCAGTATTTTCATGGAGGAATATTTACCACTACATTAATTGTAACTACCCTCAGCGGCGGCAAGGATACTATAAGCGTAAGCATGCTTATTGATTCCACTTGTGTATGGCCGGGAGATGTTAACTATGACAAAGTAGTGGATGTACGTGATATCCTTCCTATTGGCGTGGAATACGGCACTACAGGACCTCAGCGGGCAAATGCAAGCATCCATTGGGTGGGACAACCATGCAGAAACTGGGGTGATACTATCTCTTATGGCGTTGACTATAAACATGGGGATTGCAATGGGGACAGCACCATCAATGGGTCAGATACTACGGCAATACTTGCCAATTATTCTCTTACACATTACAAGAAGGCTGGAATGTATAAGGGCGGCCCTAATGATCCGGTTTTATCGCTTCAGTTTTCAAAGGATAGTTTCGCAGCCGGAGATACTGCCAAGGCAGATATATTGCTCGGCACATCTGCTGTTCCTGCAAATGGTGTGTATGGATTTGCATTCAGCCTGAATATGAATCCTAAACTGATTGATACAAATTCACTATCCATAAATTTCGCGAGTACATGGTTCACTCCGGATGCAAAATATATTACCATCACCAAGCAATTCAAGGGCGATGGAAGAATTGATATGGGCATTACCCGTATAGATAAAATACCAAAAAGTGGTTACGGAAAAATAGGTACCATGGTCATTGTAATTGTAGATAATATCGCAGGAAAACGTTTTGTAAAACAAAGCCTGCCGCTGATGTTTGAAAATGTTGAAATCGTGGACAATCACCTGCATGATATTCCATTCAGCGCCAATAATGATTCGGTAATTGTCTATCAATTCAAGGATGGAATTGATGAAAACGAATATGTAAATGAAAACATTCACGTATACCCGAATCCGGCGAAAGACAAAATCAACATCGAAACGAAAGAGATGAATATCCTCAGTGTAAAAATCTCTGATGTATTAGGCAAGCAAATGAGCTTTGTAAAAATAAACGGACAAAGCAATTGTACACTCTCCACTCAAAACCTGAAGAACGGAGTATATATACTTGAAATAAATACTACTAAAGGCACAAACAAAATGCGCCTGATAATACAGGAATAGATCCTGTGAAGATTGAATAAAAAGCCAAAAAACAAACTGTGTAACAAAAGAGGGGCATTATGCCCCTCTTTTGTTTTTATACCTCTCCTGTCCTTTGTAGAGACGTAGCATGCTACGTCTCTACTGCACGTATTCATAAAAAAAACCTCACAGGCCTTAAAGACCTGTGAGGTTTAAATGTTAGCTGTTAACTGCCTATTGCAAACTGTTAATCGTTTCTTCCAGGCTTTCCGTCAACGTCATTTTATTGATCTTTTTAACCAGGCCTTGCAATACTTTTCCCGGTCCGGCTTCCACAAAAAGATTAGCTCCATCTATGATCATGTTTTCGATCGTCTGCGTCCATAGAACAGGAGCAGTTAATTGTATGATAAGATTATTTTTTATTTCTTCAGGATCTTTTACTGCCTTTCCGGTTACGTTCTGATATACCGGACAGATAGGA
>CAILMK010000744.1 GCA_903835275.1 uncultured bacterium
AGGGCATAAAATATCTTTTTCGTTACGAACATAATGCCTGGATCCAGGGTGTTGTAGCAATCATTGTAATAGCTCTTGGATTTATTCTTCACTTTTCAAAAATTGAATGGGCATTAATCATAATTTGTATTGGCCTGGTATTTATGGCAGA
Organism: uncultured bacterium; assembly: GCA_903835275.1. GTDB lineage: Bacteria > Bacteroidota > Bacteroidia > CAILMK01 > CAILMK01 > CAILMK01. The sequence continues at coordinate 152 of CAILMK010000744.1, forward strand.
GATTTTGAATACTGCTATAGAACTGATAGTAGACCACATTTCCCCGGAATACAACGAGCGCGCGGGTAAAATAAAAGACCTTGCCGCAGGTGCAGTTTTAATCTGCGGGATTGTATCACTTTTAGTTGGGTTGATCGTTATACTACCTAAACTTCTCGTTTTATGCCATTAATAAATAAAATCCTTGCTGCGCTTGATAAGCACAAACGTCTTGAAATAACCTTAATGATGGGACTTTCTTGCGCGCTCAGTGTGGCACTCGCAGCCGGCAGAATGTATTTTACACATACTGTTTTATTCGGTTTTCTATTATGGAATTTATTTCTTGCGCTGATTCCATTTGCCATCAGCTCTTACCTGATATTGAATAATTCCAAAATAAAATCCAACCTTGTTTTTATTGTACTGGCATCACAGTGGCTTTTGTTTTTTCCTAATTCACCTTATATACTTACCGACCTGTTTCATTTGAAACAACGCTCCTTGGTGCCTTACTGGTATGACCTCGCATTAATTTTATCCTTTGCGTGGAACGGTCTAATGCTTGGCTTCATCTCACTGATGGATATGCAAAGCGTGGTTACAAAGAGAAGCTCCAAATCATGGGGATGGGTATTTTCCATCGTCAGCCTGGTACTTGGAAGTTTTGGAATTTACCTCGGCAGATATTTACGATTCAACAGTTGGGATCTACTCTCCCACCCGCTGCCATTATTGCGCAGCATTGCAGGCAGGGTATTTCATCCGGGACATCATTCGCAGACCATGGGTGTTACCATTACATTCTCAGCATTCCTCATAGCAGGATATGTTTTACTGAGGCAGGTTTCTAAAATGAAGGCGGAGGTGTAATCTTTATTTCACCTCAACTATCTTTTTATAAATCACTTCATCTCCCAATTGCATACGCAGGATATATTGCCCTATTGAACTATTGCCCTCAAACTTCAATGTATGCTTACCTGAAATTTGTTCTTCATTGGCAAGTATAGCTACTCTCCTGCCCAACATGTCATACACTTCTGCTTTTACCATTTCATTTGCGGTAATCGAATATTCAATATTCGTAAATCCGGAAAATGGATTCGGGAATATGTTCAAGTTTTGAACTGTCGCAGAATTAGTCGATATTCCGGTAATCACACTCAAGGCAGAATCATGAGACCCTGAACAATTGTATGCATTGGTAATAGTCAATTGAATTGTGTAGGACGAATCCTTTGAATAAATGTGATTTGTTTTAAATCCTGAGGCGTTGCCACCATCTCCGAAATCCCATGAATAAGAGGATGCCGAAAGAGAAGTATCATCTGCAAGGAATGCATACGTCCTTCCACTTGTTTTTGTGGCACTCCAATGCGTATTAGATGGAAGTGGATTAACTGTAACTAAAACAGAATCCATATTGCTGCATCCTGTCAAAGTATCTTTTTGGGAAAGCAAGTAATTTGATGTAGAAGTCGCTGTGATTACAGGATTAGCCAATGTAGATGAATATCCGGCTTTGCTAACCCATGAATAAGTACTATTGCTAATTGCCGCTGAACCAAGTTGAACCTTTATTCCTGCGCAAACTGTTGTGTCATTTCCTGCATTCACTACCGGCAATGCATTTACTTTTATTACTATGGAATCTGTGTTACTACATCCCGAAGCAAATGAATCTTTTAGGTAAAAAGTAGAGGTAGTAGATGGAGATATTTTCGGATTGCTGATGGTTGAAGTGAACCCTTTGGGATTAGATGTCCATAGATAAGAAACTCCCGGCGAACTTGTTTTACCAATGGTAATGGAATCGCCCATACAAATGGAAGTATCATTCCCGGCATTAACCCCCGGACTTGCATTAATGGTAACAGGCGTTATTACAGAATCTTTGCATGTCGCATCATTTTCCAATAGTTCCAAACTTCCTTTTCCTGCAGTTATCCATTTTACAAAAACAGTATCCGTTCCTGCTCCGGAAATGATTGTTCCTCCGCTAGCTGTCCATGTATAGCTTATTCCTGAATAGTTGGATCCAATATATCTCACAGGATTATTGGAACAAACAGTAGCGCTTCCTGAAAAGGATGCTGTAAAACTGCAAGGTTTGCTTTCTGAAAATTTGACCAGAAATGCATCGCTGGTGCCCGATAATTTTGTCTGGTGTGCTCCTTTAGATGCAATTGACGAACTGCTTGATGTAACCCCGGTCAAATAAGTATTCCCGAATAAATCTGTGGCGACACCCCTGCCCAACTCATCTCCCGTACCACCGTAATATGTACCATAAGCAAAGGATCCATTATTAGTGAATTCGCCAAGGAATGCATCTCGGCTTCCAAGGTTATTTTTGGTTTGGTAGGCGCCCTTTGTAGCTATTCCAGTAGTACTGTATGAATAACCAATAATATAAATATTATCCCCTGTATCTGAAGCAAGATCATATACAACCTCAGCTGCGCTTCCACCATAATATGAAGCCCAGCTAATTTTCCCGGCAGGAGTAAATTTAGCAAGAAAAGCGTCACTACTTCCTGCATTGCTGGTTTGGTAGGCCTTGGTTGTGGCTATTCCCGAAGTACTGTATGTATATCCTCCTATAATCAAATTCCTGGAATGATCTATTGCCAATCCCGTAGCATCATCAACATCACTACCTCCAAAATAAGTGCCCCATTTTATTGAGCCGGAGCTTGAAAATTTAGCTAAAAAAGCATCGCTACTCCCTCCGAAAGAACTCTGGTATACGCCGGAAGTTGCAATTCCTGAAGAACTGTAAGATAATCCGGCTACATAAATATTACCGGAATCATCAGGTGAAACACGATGCAAATAATCATCTTCACTTCCTCCATAATAAGTTGCCCAAGCTAAAGTGCCACCGGAATTGAATTTTGCGATAAACCCATCAAAATAAGAGGTAGAACCTATGGTGGTTTGATAAGCGCCGGATGTAGCTATACCGGAATCACTTTCAGTTGCACCCACTACGTAAATTTTACCGGAATCATCTATACTTACTCCTTCGGCATAATCTTGTAGTTTTCCCCCGAAATACGTTGCCCAAGCCAATGTACCGCTGTCACTGAATTTTGCAAGAAATCCATCAGAATAACCACTACAAGTAGTTTGGCAGGCTCCTTTCGTTGCTATTCCTGTTTTACTTGAGGTGGCGCCTACCATAAAAATATTACCGGAATCATCGCATTTAACAGCATCTCCCTCATCATAATCACTACCTCCATAATATGTAGACCAAAGTAAAACTCCCTTTGAAGTAAGTTTGGCTAAAAAAACATCATCACTACCTCCAAACTTTGTGAGATATGCTCCAGAGGTTGCAAGGCCTTTAGAACTGCTCGTATAACCCGTAATAATTACTTCCCCTTTCGGATTAGTAGAAACTGCTATACCATAATCGTCATTATTCCCTCCAAAATAAGTGCCCCATACAAAATACGGATCAATGGTCAGGTCTTTTGTTTTGTCGTAAGAATCAACTTTAAAAGAATTGATTACATCATCTTCTTCTTTCGAAACGAGGTTTTGGACTTGTATGATATCCTTTTTATTTTCCTTTAAATAAGCTACTGGGGCAGATTCTGATATTTCCCCAAGGGAACAAGAATAAGTTAGCGGGGTATTTTCATTGATTTGATTGGTGTTTCCGGTCCAGCGCATTTTTATATCCGACACACTGCCACCCGGATGAACAAGGAATGAATATTCCATGCCTGTTCCTTTTGATTCCAAAATCAAATCAATGTAGGGATAGATATTTTTATAAGTGATCTTTCCAAAACTCTTCACGCCGTTTATGCCCTTTTCCCTTGTATGTGCCAGATGATAATTGGTGTAGGATGTTTGTTCATTTTCAGTAACAATAGTGGATATAGTATTAGCTCCCACCATTTCCATTTCTATACGTGCAGCTTCAACAGATTCAATTGCAGGTGCCCCATCCTCATGAGAGGTTTTTTTTACAGCCTTTTCCTTATAGATAATCTTGGTAAAAACAAACTTTATCTTGTTGCTTTCCAAATAGACATCTGTCCCAATGGAATGCCCAAAATACAGAATATCGGGCAGAAGGTTGCCCTTTTCATCGGCTAGCTGGCCCCGGTTTGGAGTGAAACTAAAATCCCGTGGATTTTGCAATAGATTAGTTGCAGCAAGCTTAGTTTGGGAATATCCAAAACTTACATTGAAAATCAATAAACTAACAAAAGCAAATAGAAATTTTTTCATTGAAATATGGTTTACATATTCTCAACAAAAATACTGTTATTTTGTTAATTAAACAGTGTTATTTAAACTGAAGAAAATCCGACTAATCGTCTGTCCTTCCCATCTCCCTCTTCAGGTCTTTTTCCTTCAGGCTGTCACGCTTATCGTAGGTGTTTTTGCCTTTGGCAAGGGCGATTTCCAGTTTTGCATAGCCTGTATCACTTAGAAATAAACGCACTGGGGCAATGGTAAATCCCTTTTCCTTTACACGTGTGCTAAGCTTTTTTATTTCGCGCTTATTAAGTAATAATTTACGCGCTCTTTTAGGATCGTGCTTATAGAAACTGGAGCGGTCATAATCGGAGATGTGCATATTCCGCACGTAGATTTCCCCGTCCTTTATATAGCAAAAGGCATCACTCATATTGACCTTACCCATGCGCACGGATTTTATCTCAGTCCCGGTAAGAATAATACCCGCAGTGAAATTTTCCAGCAGGGTAAAATCATGAGTGGCCTTTCTGTTTACTATATGTAATTGCTTCTCCAATTTTTTATTTTTTCAAAGAATCGAACAACAGTTCGATCTTTTCTTTCTTCAAAATTTTCTGTCCCGTTTCTCCCTTTGCAATGATACGGTCATTAACACTTGCAGTGTACGAGCATATGATCTCGTTTTTTTCAATGCTTTTTACTACAGCATCAAAAACCACTTCCTCACCAATGAGAGCAGGGGAAACATGTTGCACATGTATAAAAGTTCCTATCCCCTCTTCATTTGCTTCTTTCATTTCCAATACGAACAAGCGGCAAACCCATTCTGCATCCCTGCCAAGCGCAAAAGTGGCGTAAACGGGATGCACATTCCCCACATCAAAAGTGGCGATGTCTTCCGGTTGCACTGTTTTAATAAAGTGCTTTTTATCTC
>CAILMK010000745.1 GCA_903835275.1 uncultured bacterium
ATAATTTGGGGTGCGTATCATGGATTATTTCTTGTGATGGAGCGTGGCTTCCTGCTGAAAGTGTACAAGCATATTCCTGTATTTATAAAAGTGATTTTTACTTTTCTCGTCGTGATGGTGGGCTGGGTGTTTTTCCGATCGGAAAATTTAACATCAGCGTTTGCATATCTTTCAAAAATGTTTTCTTTCGCAGATATTAAAGCGTATGAATTACTGGACGGAAGGGTATTGTTTATATTGATCCTTGCAAGTGTTTTTTCCTTCTTTCACTTATTGCCAACCGGAAAAAAAATACAGAAATATATTTACTTCCCTCCGGAAATGAATATTGGAAAACATCTTGCGTTTACTATTCCTGTAATGATCCTGCTGATCCTGTCTGTGGCATCAGTAACCACACTTGGCTTTAACCCTTTTATTTACTTTAGATTCTAATCATGCAGAAAATACTAAAGTGGATATTATTTGGATTGATACTGGCAAGTATGGTTTTTGTGCATGTCCAATACAGTTTCAAATTATATGACGCTGTGCCCTTGCATGGGGATGTAAGGGAGGTAAGCAAACCTGTCTTCAGTTGGAAGGATTGGTTTGCCGGCGACTACCAGTATCAGGCAGAAAAATTTACCAATGATAGTTTTGGATTCAGAAGTACATTTGTCCGTATAAATAACCAGATGCTTTTTTCATGGTTCAATACGGCAAGGGCGCATGGTGTCGTTATAGGGAAAGATAATTATTTGTATGAGAAAAATTATTTAACGGCATGGAACGGAGAGGATTTTATCGGGAAAGATTCTATATTGAGTGTAGTCAAAAAAGTAAGGTATATACAGGATACATTGAAAAAACTCAACAAGGATATTCTCCTTGTATTTGCACCCGGAAAAGGAGCTTTCTTTCCGGAATTTATGCCTGAAAAGTATAAAAAGCCATTGAATCCTCGTAATCACGATGTGTACGTGAAATATGCCGATTCACTGGGTATAAATTATATAGATTTCTGGACCTGGTTCAGGCAAAATAAATCCACCTCTAAATATCCATTGTACACTAAATATGGTGTGCACTGGAGTACCTATGGAAAGGACCTCGCTTTTGACTCAATAGTGCATTATATTGAAAAAAAGAGGCATATAGATATCCCCGATTTTTTATGGAATAGAATTGAGGAATCAACTGATTGCAGAGAAGTGGATTGTGACCTGCTGGAAGGAATGAATTTGCTGTATGACCTCCCTCAGGTGATGCATGCGTATCCTGACCTGGGAGTAAATTATATTAACAAGGTTCAGCCATGCGTTCTGACCATCGCCGACAGTCATTACTGGGGGATCTTTGGTCCAGGCCTTGCGCAAAAGGCTTTTGACAATCCGCTTTTTTATTACTATTATAATGAACTTTTAAATACCACACATGCGGGTTTGCAAAAGCAAAATGTAAACCTCAGGGCTGAAATAGGAAACCATGATGTCATTATGATCATGGCGACGGATGCCACTTTGTCCAATTTCGGGTGGGGTTTTATACAGGATGCCTACACATTATATGGAGGGAAAAATTAGTATCTTTGTTTTTAAATTATAGTACCACCATGAAATATTACGCACTTATGTTCATTTCAGTTTTGCTTTTTTCGTCATTCTTTTCTAAGAAAAAGGATAGCAATTTGCCTAAAAACCTCTACGATTATTCCTATACCAGTATTGATGGCAAGGTGATTCACCTTTCCCAGTACAAGGGTAAGAAAATACTGTTTGTCAATACCGCATCCGAGTGCGGATTCACTCCACAGTACCAGCAGTTGGAGGAAGTTTATGAAAAGTACAAGGATAAGCTGGTAATTATCGGTTTTCCTGCCAACGATTTCGGTTCCCAGGAGCCGGGTACTAATAGCGAGATCAAGACCTTTTGTTCCACCAAGTTCAAGGTATCTTTCCCTATGGCGGAAAAGATCACTGTAAAAGGCGACAAAATGGATCCGATCTACAAATGGCTTACTTCCAAAGAATTGAACGGGGTCGAAACTACAGAAGTAAAATGGAATTTCAACAAATACCTGATTGATGAAAACGGAAAATACATCGCGTATTTCCCATCCAAGGTTAAACCGGATGATGATGCTATTATCAGCAAGATAAAATAATTTGAACCTCTTTCGACTTTTTCCAAGTTGACCCCTATTCGCCGCGGCGAACCCTAAAGGGGACTTTCCCATTTGTGCTAAATGCACGAAGTGCTTCCCCCTTTAGGGGGCTAGGGGGTTAAGAGGTGAAGATTCAACCAACCAAATAATCTACGATAATTTATCTGAATTCAAAACATAAAAAAGGCGGCTGTAAAGCCGCCTTTTTCTTTTAACAAGTAAAATCTGTTTTGTTTTTTAAAAGTTATTTGTATACTTTGTGTAATAATTCGATAACTTCTAAAAAATAATCTATGAAAACCAGAAACAAATCATTTATTACTGGATTTTTTTTAATACTTTTTCTATCGCTAATTTCTTTTGAAGCTCGTGCGTCTTACCCTGATAACTATCAAGGGCGTCTTTACAGATTATGCAAGGTTTGGGGCTTTGTAAAGTACCACCATAGCAGCGTATCCAATTGTATGGTAAATTGGGATAGTGTATTGGAAGCGACGTTGCCAATGGTGAAGTCAGCCACTTCAAATGCTGCATTCAATACTGCATTAATGAGTATGTTGAACGCAGCCGGTCCGATGGCCCTGGCAACTACGGCAGCACCAACCCTCAATCCCAAGGGCATGATCAATATTGATAACGCCTGGATGAATGATGCTGATTTCAGTGATTCAGTCCGTACAGTTCTGGATACCATAAAAAACAACTTCAGGCCTCATAATATTTGTTCAGTAACAAATGATACTGACTACGTCAATTTTTATAGCTGGCTTTGGTTTCCTTCTGATACCGCGAAAATAATTGCATCCCGATATCCTTCCGAAGCTGATAGAATTCTAATATTATTCAGATACTGGAATATCCTGCATTATTTTAATCCCAATAGCCATATACTCGATACTCCATGGGATAGCACCTTGTATAAAAACGTACTTCCAATTGCCAATGCACCTGATGCAACTGAATTTTATGGAGCATTTCTGAAGGTTGCTGCGGCTTTAAATGATGCACACGTAGCAGGTTTAACTTATAGCTATTCAATAAATTACCCTGGATATTACTTGCCAAATCTGGCCATTACTTATGCAACTGATAAGTACTTTGTTATTAAATCAGAAATTACAGGTATTTCTGTAGGAGACATTATTACTTCAATTGATGGGCATACAATTGCTGAAATGGAGGATAGCTGTCGTAAATATACATCTGCCGGGAATCCGGCTGTTTTAAGAAGGGATATGTACACTTTTGCATTATCAGGAGCCTATAATACCAATATAAAGATTGGATTCACTGATAGCACCGGAACTGATAAAACTGTAAGTTCAACGAGATATATGTATGAGTATACAGATTATTATTATGCGAATGAAATTGGTGATACAACTACGCATTGGAAAGTGATTGATTGCAATACAGGATACGTTAATATGGGAAATTTGCAATCAGCAGACGTACCTGCAATGTATACTGCATTAAAAAATAAGTCAAACATTATTTTTGATATTCGCAATTATCCGAATGGTACCGCATGGGATCTTGCACCTTTAATGCTTCCCACCCAATTACCGGCGGCAGTATTTTTCGGACCTATTGTACAATATCCCGGATACTTTCAGTATGATACTTCTTACTTTGGTGTTAATAATAATGCAGGAGCTTATCATGGTAATGTTATCATTCTTATGAATGAACAAACACAAAGTCAGGCGGAATATACATGCATGATTTTATCTCTTAATGAGCATGTAATAAAAATGGGTAGCCAGACTGCAGGCGCAGATGGTAATATAACGGTTTTTCAATTATCCACTGATCTTTATGCGGGGTTTACTTCCCTGGGAATGTATTATCCAAATGGGGATAGTACGCAACGCAAAGGGATAGTCCCTGATGTAGTGATAACTCCTACTGTAAATGGAATCCGTCATAATGTTGATGAAGTATTAAACAAGGCAATAGCGTATGCCTGCAAGAATGGAATTGATGAAAATAAGGCTGACGAACTTCATTCTGAAATCTATCCTAATCCGGCATTACAGGATATAACAGTAAAATCACTTGGTAATAATCAATCGTTGAAAATACAACTTTCCAATATATTTGGGCAAGTAGTTCTGAATGATCAAATGATAGGGGAATATCATTCAATGGATATTAGTAAGTTTCCAGCAGG
>CAILMK010000746.1 GCA_903835275.1 uncultured bacterium
CACGGCTTTTAAGCCGTGGAGAAAGATTCAACCAGAGCTTCGGGCTTCAGCCCAAAAAGGAACAAAATCTTGGGCTAAAGCCCCTGAAAGAATGTGCATCCTAATCCACGCCTTAAAAGGCGTGGCAATCCATATCAAAAGTTAACCGCTTTAAAAACCTAAAAATATATTTTCCCCTTTAGCGTTACAAGGGTCGCCCTAGTGTTCTTATCTTTGCAGCAAATTTTTATTTTTTATGAATTTCAGGATTGAAAAGGACAGTATCGGGGAAATTGAAGTACCTGCGGATAAATATTGGGCGGCACAAACACAACGTTCCATGGAAAACTTCAAGATTGGCGGCAACCTTATGCCTATTGAGGTGATCCATAGCATGGCAATACTTAAAAAAGCGGTGGCAATAGCCAATTCCGAGCTGGGTGTCCTGCCAAAGGAAAAGGCTGAAATAATAGGAAAGGTGGCTGATGAGATCATTGCAGGAAAACTTGACAACCAGTTTCCACTCGTGGTTTGGCAAACGGGTTCCGGGACACAAACCAATATGAACCTCAATGAAGTTATTGCCAACAGGGCACATGTACTTGGTGGCGGCAAGCTGGACGATGCAAAAAAGAGCATCCATCCCAATGACGATGTAAATAAATCTCAATCCAGTAACGATACCTTCCCAACCGCCATGCACATTGCGGCATACGTTTATGTGGCGGAACAAACCATCCCCAAGATAAAGATACTTCGTGATACCATACACGCCAAGGCAGAACGCTTCACTGATATTGTAAAGATAGGACGCACCCACTTTATGGATGCCACTCCCCTTACACTCGGTCAGGAGTTTTCAGGATATGTTTCCCAGCTGGATCACAGCGTCCGTGCCCTTCACAAGGCACTGGAAGCCGTTGCGGAGCTAGGAATCGGCGGCACTGCCGTTGGTACAGGATTGAATACTCCGAAGGGCTTTGACGTGCTTACAGTAAAACACATCGCGAAAATGACGGGCCATCCTTTCATTCCTGCAGAAAATAAATTTGAATCCCTCGCGGCACATGATGCCATGGTGGAACTTTCCGGCGCGCTAAAACGTACAGCAGTATCACTCATGAAAATTGCAAACGATATCAGGATGCTGAGTAGCGGGCCGCGCTGCGGAATCGGTGAAATAACCATTCCAGCCAATGAACCCGGTTCTTCCATCATGCCGGGCAAGGTAAACCCTACCCAGTGCGAAGCCATGACCATGGTTTGCGCGCAGGTTATTGGCAATGACGTGGCAGTTACCGTTGGTGGCATGAGCGGTCACTTTGAACTGAACGTATTCAAGCCTGTGATGCTTTTCAACGTGCTTAATTCAGCGCGCCTTTTGGGAGATGCCTGCCTTTCCTTTAATGAGCATTGCGCCCTCGGCATAGAACCGAACCTGGAACGCATAAAAATGCACGTGGATAATTCGCTTATGCTGGTGACTGCACTGAATACCCATATCGGTTATGATAATGCCGCCAAGATAGCCAAGACAGCCTACAATGAAGGAACTACACTTAAAGAGGCAGCGTTGAAATTAAAGCTTCTCACGTCTGAACAATTTGATGAGTGGGTAAAAGCGGAAGACATGGTTTCCGGATTGAATTAATAATACTCATAATACTATGAAAAATAACACACCCCGCAAAGGGAAATATCTATTGCCTATCGGACTTGCCATCCTTGGCATTGCAGCAGCGGTTGCTGTTACAATTGTTCTCCTGAAACAACAGGAAGAAGATGAACATGAAGCTGAAAGGGATGTGGAAAATTACGACATGAAAAATGTCCCTGTATTGTAGGATATATACGGGTATTATTACCCTGTTTATTCTTACTTCACTCACTAGTGGGGCTACTTCCATTGATAGCGGAAATATTCATGCTCCCGTTTCCTCCGCTTCGTGGTTTATTGGTGCAAAATATTATGGAGGCTATACCTTCTCGCCCTACGAACGCATATCCAATCTTGAAGCACATACCCGCGGACTTGAAGTCCTTATATCACGCAAAACTTTTGGAAAACGTACCTGGGAACAAATTAATGGCTACCCACGCATCGGACTTGCCATCGATTATATCGACCTAGGCAAGCCCGAGCTTGCCGGACAGGTATATGCCATTATTCCGCATTTGCAATGGACTCTTTTTGGCAAAAACTCCTCTGTACTTGCACTCAGATTTGGCACAGGTTTAGGTTACTTTAACACCGTATTTAATCCCATTACCAATTACAGGGATAAAGCCATCAGTACACCATTCAATGCCTGCCTGCAACTCAATCTGGTTTATACAAAACGAATTTTTAAATATGCCGAACTGAATGCGGGAATCGGATTAACGCATTTTTCCAATGGCTCAATCCGCGTGCCGAATAGCGGCATAAATATTCCCGCCATCTTTGCCGGGGCAAATTATATTCTCTTCAAACCCGAAACGCATATTCAGCGTCCCGCGGAAGAACTTAAACCAAAAAAGAAAGATTATTTTTACGCTTATTCCGCAATAAGTTTTGAAACACGCGGATTTGACCGGGAGGAACATTATACCATTTACTCCCTGTCCGCAATCTATGGAAGGCAAATATCTCCCATCAGCAAACTGGGCATAGGGATGGATTTTTTCTATGATAAAACTGTTCCATCGGATAGTCTGGGAAATGTAATTCCGGCAAGGCATATCACCGATCCCCTTGAAATGGGAATTAAAATAGAACATGAACTTTTGATGGGCAAACTGGGGCTTATTACAAATGCCGGAGTTTATATTTATCATCCCACTGTAGAGAACGGGCTTTTTTACCAGATCCTCGGATTGAAGTATAATTTCCTCCCAAATTTTTTCGTGGTAACAGCACTAAAAACACATTTCGCCAAAGCTGATTTTATACAGTTTGGACTGGGTGTGAATTTTTAATACTGCTCACCTACATTCGGAAAATCTTTTGATTTTACATCCTTGACGTAATTGCCTACGGCTCCGTTTATTTCCTCCGCAAGATTCAAATAGCGGCGAAGAAAACGCGGTGAAAATTCAGCCGTCAAACCGAGCATATCATGCAATACCAATACTTGGCCATCCACTCCTGAACCTGCACCTATTCCAATAGTTGGTATACTCAAGGAGGCCGTAACCTTTGCAGCCAGTTCCGCAGGGATCTTTTCCATCACCAGTCCGAAGCAGCCTGCTTCCTGCAATACCAATGCATCCGCAAGTAATTTTTCTGCTTCTTCTTCTTCGCGCGCGCGGACATTATAGGTACCGAATTTATAAATGGATTGTGGGGTTAATCCCAGATGCCCCATCACAGGTACACCGGAAGAAATGATGCGTACCACACTTTCCCTGACCTCTGCGCCGCCTTCCAGTTTTACAGCGTGTGCTCCGCTTTCCTTCATGATACGGATCGTGGAATCAAGTGCTGTCTTGGAATTCCCCTGGTAAGAACCGAAGGGAAGATCCACAATCACCAGTGCCCTTTCCACGGCACGCACCACTGACGATGCGTGATAGATCATCTGGTCCAGTGTAATGGGAAGTGTAGTGATATGTCCCGCCATCACATTGGATGCCGAATCACCTACAAGTATCACATCGATGCCAGCACCGTCAACGATCTTTGCAAGGGTATAATCATACGCAGTGAGCATGGCAATTTTTTCACCATTTTCCTTCATTTCCTGAAGTACGCGTGTTGTTATTTTCTTATACTTATGATTCATTTCCGGATTATTAAATGTTTAAAAAACTATTTGGTGGCAGGTTTTGCAGCCGGCGTAACAGGGGTGCTTTTTTGCTTCGGATCTGTTTTTGTATTCTGGGAAGATTTGGGGTCAGCCTTGGTATTTTGAACAGGCTTCGGAGGTACTGCTTTAGCCTTTAGTTTATCTTCCAGTTCCTTTATTTTCTTCGTCAGTTCATCATTCTTTTTTTGTTCATTTTTCAGATCATCGCTCAGAACAATTATTATATCGCCATCCTTGGCTTTTGCAATATTTTGCTTCAAACCTTTCAGGTCAGAATTTTCTTCCTTCAGCTTTTCGTTATCCTTTGTGAGGATCTCATTTTTGTTTTTTTCAATATCGAGGTCAGTCTTTAGCTTTACATCCAGATACTTATTGATGTATGCCTGCAACTCTTCATTTTTCATCTTCACCTGCTTCAATTCAGCAGATAAATTTTCGTTTTCTTTTTTCAGTTTCATTGCTTCCCTCCTGCTGTCGCCAAGGGCAATACTCAGGGTGGTGATATCCTTGGTGCTATCCTTAACCGCAGGTTGCAAATCAACGACCTTTGCATCTTTTGAGTTTTTCTGTGCCTGTTTTTTATCGTCCGTCTTAGATGTTTTTTTATCTTTTGTAGTAGAGTTTTTTGTGGATTTGGTATCGGCAGGAGGCGCCTTTACTTCAACGGAAGGGCTTGCAGCAGCAACCACAACCGTGGTATCTTTTATAATCGTATCCTTCGCAACTGTTTTCTGAACAGGCGTTTCTTTTTTCTTTTCTGCAAGCTTTTCTTCCTGCTTTTTCGTTTTTTTATCCTTCGTCTTTTTCTTGTCTTTTTCTTTCGTTGCTTTGGCAGGAGGCGTTTTCAGTGAAGCCGCAGGATTTCCCGAAACAACTTCTGCAACGGTAGAATCAGGTTTTGGTTTTTCCCGGATTTTCGCAAGCGTATCTGCAGCAGTTTCCTTTTGCGCTTGGGTTGCTTTCAGGGTAATTGAATCCACAAGCGGCGCACCGGAACCGTAAATATTAAAATCTTCTATCACCGCCTTGGATTTGCCCGTGAGCATAAAGCCAAATTCCCCGCTGAGTGATTTCAATTTATTATGGTAGGTAATGAGTGGGGCATCATTGAGCTGAATCGAAATTTTCCCGTCATCCTGGATCAAAACGATCTTATTATTCATTCCGGCTTTGTTCAGCTTTTTAAATTCCAGCCAGCCACCCATATTCCTGTCCCCGGTAAGTGGGCGCAGGTTATTCGATTCAAAAATGCAGATCCTGTATCGTTTATCCTTGTCTATCTGCAAAATATAGCCACTTTCCAGCTTTTCCTGCGCACTATACACCAGTCCGAAGGTGCCTTCACTACCCCGCTGGATGGTCACATTTGTTTCCACTTTGTAAACCTCCGGCCTTTTATCCCATCTAAGAGGGGCATAGGCTTTTTTTGCCGGATCCAGGCACTCCAGCAGATAGTGCCCGTCCTCAATAATGAAGTTAAGACCCGAATTATTGATTTGCGGCCAATAGGTCTTATCCATGGGAGTAAAATCACAGGAAAAAACTTTTTGTGAAAAATTAGCGTGTTGGGCGTAACTTTGAACCCCGGAAAACAGTATTAGTAGGATGGCTATGAGCTTTCGCATATTTTTACAGCCTTATCAGGCGTTTAAAGGGTTACAGCTACAAAAATAGTCATAATCAAAACATATAACAGAATGCGTAAATGCTTTTTATATATTTTCTGCCTTGCCGGTCTCACCCTCCTGCTTTCCAACTGTAAGACCAGTTTTGATGTGAATGATCCCTGGAAAGAGGAAAATATCATTTATGCCCTGATGACCTCCAAGGATAGCATAAACACTTATACTTCACAGGGAATTGATTCCGTTTTTAGCGATCCGCAGTATTTCAGAATTACCAAGATGTTCTCCAACCAGAATTCCAATGCCCTGAGCATTGCTCAGAATCCTGACAGCCTTTATAATAAAAACTGGGTTGTTACCCTGTATGAAGTAAATGGGGGCAACGTTATTAATACTTTTGTTCTCCAAACTGACAATACTATCCCAAGGGACCCAGGAGTTTTCGCCTATCCTCACCAAATATTATATAGAACCCCCGGTAATACCTTTAAAATTAACCCGGCATCCACTTATAAAATACTGGTGTACGATACTGCAACAAAAATTAAAACTACTGCAGTTACATCTATAGTACAACCTGCTGTTTTTCAATATTATCCGACTGCCAGCCATCCGCTTTCATTTGTCAGGGGCGATCAACACCACGTACGTACTTGGAATAGCGGTGTAAATGCCCGTTTTTATGACCTCACTTATACTATACATTATTTGGAATGGACGGGTAGCAATCAAAATGCTGCTGTTGAAAAAACAATTGACTGGCCACTTTTCAGAAATAATCTTACCAATGATTTAAATGGCGGGCAGAATTTTCAGGATGAAGTGGATGGTGGAGATTTTTATGATAAAATGTCTGCCTCCATACCGGTCAATCCTAATGTAACACGAAGAATGAAAGGCATCGAGGTTACCGTAGCTTCCGGTGGTGAGGATTTTTATACCTATATTCAGGTTAATAGCCCAAGCCTGGGTATTACGCAGAAAAAAACAGACTTCACCAATGTAACCAATGGATATGGAGTTTTTTCCAGCCGGGCTGAAACCAAATATTTCCTGCCCGTTGATGTGGAGACCATAAATACTCTGATCAATACCCAGCCAACCAATACCCTCGGATTCATTAAGTAATAATTCGTTTATACCGCGGAAACTAAATTCTGTTAACTTTGTTTCTCAAATTGTATTTACCTCTAACAATTAAAATATACTGATTATGGCATTCAAATTACCCGACCTTCCTTATGCATACAATGCGCTGGAGCCAAACATTGACGCCCGCACTATGGAAATCCATCATACAAAGCATCACAAGGCTTATACTGATAACCTCAATAAAGCCATTGAAGGCAAGCCTGAGGACAATATGTCCATCGAGGATATTCTGAAAAACATTACCAACTATCCTCCTGTGATCCGCAATAATGGCGGTGGCTATTGGAACCATTGCATGTTCTGGGAAATCATGACCCCGAATGGCGGCGGTGCTCCTTCGGGTGCAGTGGCTGATGCCATTAACAGCAGCTTCGGTTCCTTTTATAAAATGAAGGAGGAATTCAATGCTGCCGGTACTACACGTTTCGGTTCCGGATGGGCATGGCTTTGCAAACAAGCCGATGGCAGCCTGAAGATATGCTCTACACCCAACCAGGATAATCCCTTAATGAATATAGAAGGCAGTTGCGGTGGAACTCCTATCCTTTGTCTGGACGTTTGGGAACACGCTTATTATCTCAACTATCAAAACCGCCGTCCTGATTATATTGCAGCATTCTGGAATGTTGTAAACTGGGAAGAAGTTGCGAAGAGATTCGGCAAATAATATACCTGAAATTAATTTTTCCAATAATGCGAGGGGTATAAAACCCCTCGCTTTTTTATACAAAAAGAAATTTCTTCAAAAAATCGAAGATTTTTAAATTTCCCCACTGCGGAACGTCCCGACCATTCGGGATTTTTAGGAGGGGTGCCCTTTAGGGCGGGGTGGTTAAACGGCAGCAAAAATTAAATCTTCAAATGCTCGAATTAGCTTTCAAAAAATACGGCGATCATCCGCGACACCTGATCATACTGCACGGGTTGTTTGGAACGCTGGATAACTGGCATACGCTGGCAACATCATTTTCCGAACATTTTACCGTCTGGGCCATTGACCAGAGGAATCATGGCAAATCACCGCATAGCAGTTTATTCGATTATTTCATCATGTCCAAGGACCTTGCTGATTTCATGGATCAGCATTCCATAGAAAAGGCAAATATCATTGGCCACTCCATGGGAGGAAAAACAGCGATGCAATTCAGTTTTGATTATCCCGCGAAAATAGAAAAACTCATTATTGCAGATATAGCTCCGCGTGCGTATGGCGCCAGTCATAACGAACTCATAGATGCACTTCATTCACTGGATCTTTCCAAAATTACCAAGCGTACTGATGCAGAGGAAATGCTTTCCGCAGATATTAAAAGTCTTGGCACGCGCCAGTTTCTCCTAAAGAATCTAACGCGCGAAGGTGATTCCTATAAATGGAAAATGAATCTCCCGGCGATCACCAAAAACTACGATGCCATTATCGGGAATGTGGAAGAAGACAAAACCTATTCGGGAGAAACGCTTTTCATCCGCGGAGGAAATTCAGATTACATCAATGCGGAAGACGAAGTGCAAATCAAAAGGCAATTTCCAAATTCGCATATAGTAACCATCCCCGGCATCGGCCACTGGGTACACGCCGAAGCACCGAAGGAATTTTACGATGAAGTGGTGAAGTTTTTGTCGTGATGGCATGAATTTGAAAATGCGTCTGAAGACGCGAGACCAATGATTCCAGGTCTGAAGATTTAGGATAGCCAGGATTATTTAAATAGATTTTATGAAGAACTGGATTAGAAGAAATTATTGGAAAGTATTATTGTGCCTTATATTTGTCATCTCGATGTTAATCCTGAATAATTATACACAACAAAGCCATTTGAAAATGGACAATGAATTTTATAATGCCAAGTTAAAAGGGAAGATTATAAGTATTGATGCGAGTGCAGGCGCAGACTATTTTCGTTTATCTAATGATTTAACAAAATACTGTATTTATTCAAATTTTATTTGGGCAAATGGGAAACAAATTGATTTTCAAAATACAGCCCAAATCGGCGATAGTATTGTAAAAGAGCCCATGGCAAAAAGTTTTAAATTAATTAAGGGAGATCAAGTATATAATTTTACATCTAATCCTTGAGCTATTCCAGGTCTTCAGACCTGGAA
>CAILMK010000747.1 GCA_903835275.1 uncultured bacterium
CTTCGTCCGACTGTCGACGATGCGCACCGTGCTCTTCCTGATCGCCGGGAAACTCAACTTCTCCAAACCGAATCCGCATGCCTCTCAAATGACTATACAATTCCTTGACAGGCTTTTCCCATCCCAAGGCATGGAAATAAAGCAAATCAAGAGCATTCTTTCCCTTTATAACAAGATCAAAAAGGAGAAGGAAACCCATCTCAAAAATCTGGCGTCCATCGATAAAAACATTGAATTTATCTAAACAACGCACTTTTCGCACTTTGTTTTCGTTTATTCTTTTGGAGGATCCCAAACATTTTACCTAAATTTGTTATATCATACAGGAATGATCAAATTTCTGTATTTATAGGGAGAGATAATGAGTACTGCAGCATTAAAGGTAAAATTCAACAATAGGAAGGATACTGACTTCGTATCTGAGCTACGTTCCAGCGTAGACGAATATTTTAAATCAAGAAATTTATCCACGCATGCAAACGCTGCAATGATATTCAAAACCATTGCACTCTATTTTGTTTCTTTCGGTCCCTATTTTGCAATGTTCATCTTCCCAATGCCTTTATGGGCCATGGCAATCATGTGCATAATCATGGGAATCGGTATGGCTGGTATGGGATTCAGCATCGGACATGATGCGCTGCATGGTGCCTACTCCACCAATACAACTGTAAATTATTTACTTGGTTTAAGCTTCAACCTCATTGGTGCCAATGATTATATCTGGAAAATAAAACACAATCAACGCCACCACACCTATACCAATATTTTCCATAAGGATGAAGACCTTGAAGCGGGTTATCTGCTGCGTTTTTCTCCATTGGCGCCTTTTAATAAAATACATAAATACCAGGCATATACCGCATACTTTGTTTATGCCCTGTTTAGCCTGGGATGGGTATTGTTTTTTGACCTTGAAAAGCTTGGAAAATATAATGGAAATGGCAGTCCCAATGATTCTGTAAAGCATCCGCGCAAGGAGATCATTACCATGATCGCCTTCAAAATTTTCTATTACATCTATATCCTGGTGATACCAATGATCTTTTTACCGGTTTCATGGGGATATATTCTCCTTGGATTCCTGATCATGCACCTTACAGCGGGCATCATATTGACCATGATATTCCAATTGGCACACGTTATTGAAGAAGTAGATTTCCCTGAACCTGAAAACCCAAGTGGGTTGGTGGATAATGCATGGGCGGTACACCAATTGCAAACCACTGCCAATTATGCCATGGATAATAAACTCCTTACATGGTATGTTGGAGGATTGAACTATCAGGTAGAGCATCACTTGTTCCCTAATATCTGTAGCATTCACTATCCGGAGATAAGCCCCATTGTCCGGGATGTGGCGAAAAAATACAATGTTGCCTATCATAAACATGATGGCTTCTGGTCGGCAGTGGCATCGCACCATAGCCTGCTGGTAAGGCTAAGCAAGCCCTGATATCAAATCCCTTTCCTTTAAATAGCAGGGAATCAGCATACTTTAAAAAATATTTATCACTCTTACAAGCCTGTAATTCATTGCTGCCTCGGGCCTTTTTTATTACCTTTGCAGCCTCAATCAAGAAAATAAAATGAAGATAATCATTCCGATGGCAGGCATGGGGAAACGCATGAGGCCCCATACTTTAACAATTCCAAAGCCATTGATTCCCATTGCCGGAAAACCGATTGTATACCGATTGGTCGAGGATATTACGAGACTATGTGA
>CAILMK010000748.1 GCA_903835275.1 uncultured bacterium
CTTAAACCAATTTTTACCTATGGCAGACGTTAAATTTTACCTTGAAAAGCGCAAAGATAAGGAAACCGGAGAACTCATTATCGAAAATGTCCCTATCCTACTCTTTTATAGCTTTAGCGGACAAAGACTACAATACTTTACAGGACACAGGATAGATGCCCATAAATGGGACGCGGAAAACCAAAAGGCAAAAAAAGGTTTTTCAGTATCTTCCAATATCAATAATGATCTAACCGATCTGAAAACTAAAGTCAACAACCTTAGCGATACTGCTAAAGCATTAAAGATACCTTTGACTACCCAATATTTCAGGGATGGTCTTGCAGATAAGGTTGTAGTGAAGGAATATCATTCCTTTATGCAAGCATACGATGAATTTATCAAAGAATCGAAACTGCTAAAGGGAAAGGGAACTGTAAGCAACCTTGAAAGTGCCTTGAATGTCTTTAAGGAGTTCAGTCAGGTTTCAGGAGTTCGTTTGGAATTTGCCAACATTGACCAAATCTTCTATAATAAGTTCCTTGAATATTGCTTTACTGTTAGGGGTGTCAATAATAATTACACAGGCACTCTTATCAAGAACCTTAAGGCTTTTCTGAACTTTGCTACGGAGAGGGAATACAATACTAACCTTGCCTATAAAAAGAAAGCATTCAAAAAACTAATGGAAGAACCGGAGATCATCTACCTGAATTGGGAGGAACTTATGCGATTGTATAATTTCAAGTTCAAAGATAAGTACCTTGAGGAAGCAAGGGATGTGTTTTGCTTTGGGTGCTTTACAGGAATGAGGTATGGGGATATTAAGGCATTGGCTCCTGAAAATATTCACAAGGACTTTATCGTTTACAGGGTGGTAAAGACCGACGAGAACAATACCATACCTTTGAACCCTTACACCACAACCATATTAAAGAAATATAAAGGATTTCCTGACAGATGTCTTCCGGTAGCCCCTGAAGTCAAGATGAACGACTATTTGAAGGAAATGGCAAAGGAGGCAAAGCTCAAACGTAATGTTCAACAAACCCATTATCAAGGAATGAAACGTACCACGACTAAAGAGCCTATATATAAGGTCATTACTTTCCACATGAGTAAAAAGACCTTTATGACCAATTTTCTCGCCAAGGGAGGTAGCTTAACTACCGCTATGGCCATCACGGGAAACAAGGACATGAAAACCGCCCGCAGGTATTTTAAGGTGGTAGATACCCTCAAATCAGAGGAGATGCACAAAGTGTTCGGCAGTTGAGATAAGTTGAATATTCCAGCAAAAAAAATGGCCTGTTAACTTTACAGGCCATTTTTTTACAGTAAATTATTGCGCGTTTTTCTTAGCAAGATTGCAAAGCCTCTTGGTTGCATTTTTCATAAAGGCAAGCACCTCGTTTTTCTTGAACAGGATTTTCCTGCCCATTTTGTAATAAGGTAATCCTTTCTTCTTATAGTTATGAATGCTGACCAAAGAGCATTTTAGAAACCTTGCGCATTCTGCAATCGAGAAATGCTCGTCCTCTGAACTCTCTGTGCTTACTGTAGCGTGTTCTAAAAGAACTGTCTGGACTGTTTGTCTTGTCAGCTCAATAAACTCCCCAATCGTCATTGTGTAAAGTGGTGCAGTCTTGTCTTGTATCATATTTTTTTGCTTTTATTTTTATGTTCTGAAATACTCTAGTTTAATTTTTTTACTCAAGTCTGTCAACTATTCCGTGAAAACCTATCCATTGTCTTGTCCTGATATTGGTTAATAGACGTCTAAAATCCCCGAAAAACGCTTAATCGTATTCAGACATGGTATCTGAAGCACCTCTGAACTTTGCGTGGTCTTCACTTTCAAGGGACATTTGAGCGCCGTCTATTCCTTCCAGATCCATCCAGCGGATAGCTTTCCTTATGCGTTGATACCATTCTTCAAACATGGCATAAAGGACATATTTCTTGGGTAAGCATTTATACACCCAACCGTTCATGAAAATCTTCATCTGTTCCTCCAACTTCCTGATTTTATCAATCTCAACGTAATCCTTGTTGGAAAACTTGATAATGGTTTTAATCCATTGTGATAGTTCCTTATTGCCATTCTTGATATTTTGCAATTCGTCATAGCTAAAAGAAGGAATAATCGCGATTTGCTTTTTTGGGGAAGGATTGGTCAGTTCTTCATACTCTTCCTTGGTTACTTCACGCCTTTCGTAAAAATAGCGGTCTTCTTCCGGTTCTTCGCTATCCTGATTACCCATAGGTAAGA
>CAILMK010000749.1 GCA_903835275.1 uncultured bacterium
ACCTTCCAGGACCTGAATATTATCAGCGGTATAGGTAGGATTATTATTTTGATTTTCTGTCATTTGTAAGGAAAAGTATTGCCTGTTTAATTATGCTGCTAAGTTCCGAAAAAATGATCATTAAACCTAAGAAAAAAGGAGAAAAAATGAAGATAATTTTAGAGTAAAATTAGGAAAAATTTCAAATGTTGAAAAGTATGAAAACTTTATTGATTTAAAATGATAAAAAGGTGGTGTTTTGGGATTATTTGGGCAAACCATGTAGATTTTAAAAACCTACGAGGTTTCTATTCCACTAAATGACTATATCGCGTTATTACTTCATCACGCCAACAGTCCGTAATTCAAAAACATTTCATGCAGTTTCAAGACTTGCGGCAATAGCAATTCCCTGTCATCATTCTGAATGATGTAATCAGCCATTTCGAGTTTCTTTTCATCGGGCCACTGTTTTTCTATACGTGCCATGATCTCATCACTGCTGATGCCATCGCGCTCCATGATCCTTTTCAGGCGGATTTCCATTGGTGCATCCACGACGATGATCTTATCGAGGTCTTTGTAAGTACCGCTTTCGTATAATAACGCGGCTTCCTTAACGATATATTTTGCTGTGAAATGTGCCCTCCTGAAATCAGCAAAATCTTCCTGAACGGCAGGGTGTACAATTCCTTCAAGAATCCGAAGTTTTTCAGTATTGTTAAAGACAATCGCAGCAAGCTTTTTGCGGTCCAAAATTCCCTTATCATCAAAGATATCCTTGCCGAAATAATTCAACAACTTTTCCTTTGCATGTGCATTTTCCTGCAGGATAAATTTGCCGCGCATATCCGCATTATATACAGGCACGCCCAGCGATGTAAATATTTCGCAGCAGGTGGTTTTCCCGCTTCCCATGCCTCCGGTAATTCCTATGCTTAGCACTATTTGTTTTTTAGCTTTATTGATTCGGGTTTGATCCTGAAATTGTATGTGTAATCCGGGTGATTTATCAACTTGACTTTTATCGGTTCGCTGCCTGCGGAATCGGATTTTGACGCATCTATAATTGCTTCAAATAAGGATGTCCGCGTGCGCTTTTCGCGGTTCTTGGTCACCTGGTAAAATATGGTTACTTTTTCCGGACTTGCCTGAATGGACCTTCCGTGTTTATTGATGATAGAAACAGGAACAGTTGTTTTTGTTTCGACTAATTCCATAACAGGAATTTCTACTTTTACTGATGGAGAATCGACGGCGAGGCTTGCAAACTGGGGTTGTTTAAGATCAACAGTATATGTATGCGTTTTATCCATGTCATCAATAACGCTGTCGCGCGTTTCTATAAACTGTACCTGCCTTACCAACGATTGCGGTCCCGAAATAGTAACGAACTCCGGAGTGATGTGTACCTTATCGGATATGCCGTAATTTTTATCACAATTGATGGTAAGTTTTAATACGACAGGAACCCTCCTGCTCATTTTCGGTTCGCGTGAAAGATAGATCGTATCCGGTTCTATTGAAATGATGTTCATTTTATGTGCCAGGCGTGCGCGCAATTCTTCTTTCAGGCGTGCATTGGCAGCGATGAATGATTTATGCGCATACTGGGACATATCAATATTGATTTTGTCCTTGCTGCCAAGCATCCAAAGTGTGAACAGGTCCCAGCCGGAAGCCTGCACCTGGACTTTCAGTTCAGTAGGTAATGGATGAAGATATACCTTGTCCTTTGGTATATTGGAATAATTGGTTTTTACACTCACCACACTAAGGTAGGTATCGCTTAATCCGGTAAGAACCCATAGTATCAATGCAAGCAAAAGACACCAGGAATAAATGCCCCATTCCGCCCTAAGTTTTACCTTGACGGATTTCCGTTTATTTTGATCCTGCTTTACTTCGGGCATATCCTTAATTCTGCATCAAATATAATAAAGATTCGGTGAATTATAGGATGGAGATTGTGTCATTGAGTTCGGGAATTGTAATATGAGTTGCACAAATACAACATCCCCCTACCCCCCTTCAAAGGGGGAATTCCAACTTTTAACCATTTGTGATGATTATTGACCTTTGGTTTTTCATCGGAGAAATAACTAAACAAATTCACCGAAATACTTAAGCGAACGAGCAATTCCCTCTTTGAAGGGGGCGCCTTTAGGCGGGGGATGTTTGTAATGGTTCATTCTCATCCGGAACACTAAAACAAAAAAGGACTGCTTCAATGAAACAGTCCTTTAATTTTTTAGAAAAACCAGCTGTTACGCTTTCTTTTCCTCGTTCTTCTTGTTAGCATCTTCCATTGCTTTTGTAAGCTCTACGGAAATTGCTGTTTTCTCAATTTCGAGCTTTACACCGCTACCGGTTTCAATGACGAAAGTAGTATCCTTTACATCAACTATACGGGCATGAATCCCGCCGATGGTAATGATCTTGCTGCCTTTTTCAATGGTTTCCCTGAAAACCTTTTGTTCCTTCGCTTTCTTGGATTGCGGACGGATCATGAAAAAGTAAAAAACGATGATGATCAGCGGAAACATGATCCATGTTCCGATTCCACCACCGGGCCCTGCTGCAGGAGCTTGTAAAAGTATTGACAACATTGTGTTTAAAATCATTTCTGTATAATTATTTATTTTATTTTTATCGCTGTGAACTTATATCCGCAAGAATGGTAATTACCGTACGTTCCGGAATAGTATTCGCTTCCACGGTCACTGTTTTTTCAACAGGCCCGTTTTTATTCTCACTGTTAAATGTTACATCAAGGAAACCGGATTCGCCTGGAGCAACTGGTTTCTCGGACTATCTCGGAACCGTACAACCGCAGGAAGCGCTTGCATGGCCGATCACCAAGGGGCCTTTTCCCAAATTGGTAAACTTAAAAGAGTAAGTAACAATTTCACCTTCTATAAGCTTGCCGAAATTATGCGTATCCTTTTCAAATTTAATAATGGCTGAATGATCATCCCCTGCCTTGCTGCTTGCAGTCGCAGGGTTATTTGTCACCATATCAGAGGTTACTTCACCCTTGCCGGTTGCAGGCTTGGAAGTGCAGGCAACCGCCATTAAACCCAAAGAAAAAGCGAAAATCAAACCTGTTAATTTCATACCTTAATTTTTAAGCAATACACCTTCTTTTTTCAATTCTTTCCTGATAGTATCAAGTACGCCGTTAATGAATTTTTTACTTTGTGAAGTGCTGTAGATCTTGGCAAGCTCCACATATTCATTTATGGTTACCGTTGCGGGAATAGACATAAAATGCAAAAATTCACACACCCCCATTTTGAGTATGATGAGGTCAATAACAGCTACCTGGTTTGGCTCCCATTTCGGGATGCGTGGCGTTATTATTTCCTGCAGTTTATCGTTCTCCCTGATCGTTGTTTTAAAAAGCTCATCGGCGTATTCGTACAATTCCTTCGGATTTTGTCCTACAGGAAGAAGGAAATCTCCTTCCTGTCCTGCCGCCAGCAATTGTACAGTTTTCTGAGCCATTTGCAGGGCTATCTTTTTATCATCGGACCAGTTATAATATTGTTCCTCCAGGTGCTGTTCAAAAAGAGGATTATTACTGGTATAATGTTTCAATACAAATATTAAAACTTCCTGATCCGCCATTTCTGATCCACCGGATGAATTCATATAGTCTCGGTAGGCATCCTGATTTTTCAGATCAAGAAATATCTTTCTTAAAAGATCCCTGTCAGCTTCAAAAACAACTTTCAGGTCCTTGGCAGTATCATGTAAATTACCGCTATTCATCAGTCTCTGAAGAATAGGATTATTGTACAATTTTCTTCCTGCCTGCAAGTCTGCTTCATCTACAATATACTTGCCTTTCATCTCTTCGTCGTAGTGCACCATATAGTTGCCCAACTCCTCCAGTGAAAGTAAAAGATAAATGTATAATTCGTAGAGCTTCCCAATGTTTTGCCTCAGTTGTTTTGCCAACTGATCAACATTTGCGTTCTCGTCATTATTGTATGCGTATAATGCCTGAAGCACCTTAACGCGAATATGTCTGCGGCTTAACATTTCATTTTTAAGCCCGGCTCAATTAATTAGTAAGCCAGGTTGATTTTTCCGATCGCTTCAATTCTTTGTTCAGCCATTTTGTTAGCGGCTTTATAGGTAGGGATGTTTTCTTCTTTTGCAAGATTAATAATACCCTGTGTAACTGCATAAATATTTTCTGCCCTTGACATTGCGATCTCGCGGTTATACCCGTGAAGTTCGGTATAAACGTTGATCAGTCCGCCGGCATTGATAAGAAAATCCGGAGCGTACAAAATGCCTTTTTCCATCAGCATTTGTCCGTGTATGGATTCATCTGCCAACTGGTTATTAGCTGCACCTGCAACGATGGAACATTTCAATTTTGCAATGCTTTCGTCATTCAGGGTTGCACCCAGTGCGCATGGAGCGTAAATATCTATATCCTGTTCGTGAACCTTGGAAAGTTCAACAACACCGGCATCGTATTTCTTCACCATTTCGTTCAGTGCTTCCTTGTTTACGTCCGCTACCTGAACCCTTGCTCCTTCCTTTATAAGGAAATCCACAAGGTGACCGCCTACTTTACCTACACCTTCCACGAGCACTTTTTTGCCGCTCAGGTTATCAGTTCCGTAAACTTCCTTTGCGCAAGCCTTCATTCCAAGGTAAACGCCATAAGCAGTTACAGGAGAAGGATCTCCGCCACCGCCCATGATCTCAGGAAGTCCTACTACATGGTCTGTGGACATATTGATGTACTCCATATCCTTGGTAGTGGTTCCAATATCTTCAGCCGTAATGTATTTACCGTTAAGGTTTTCCACAAACTGGCCGAATTTACGCATGTATGCTTCGGACTTCAGTTTACGCGGATCACCGATGATAACAGCCTTAGCACCACCAAGATTCAAGCCCGAAATAGCGGCCTTATAAGTCATTCCCCTGGAAAGGCGCAATACATCCGTAATTGCATCTTGTTCATTCTTATAATCATACATCCTTGTGCCACCCAAACCAGGGCCCAAAGTAGTATTGTGGATGGCTATGATAGCCTTCAATCCCGTTGCCTTGTCCTGGCAAAACACTATTTCTTCATAGTCATACTGGGTAAGCCTTTCAAAGAGAACACTTGCCGTTTCAGTTTTCATTTGAGCCACTGTTGTCATGTTTAAAGATTAATAATTGGTTAA
>CAILMK010000750.1 GCA_903835275.1 uncultured bacterium
CCGAATGCAGGTGCACAAGGCGACGTTACCGACGTAGAATACGAAGACGTAGGCGGCGAGAAAAAGTAAAATGATTTGGTCGACAGTCCACAGACGACGGACCACGGATAATATTTATAAAGGCGGAGTTAATAGCTCCGCCTTTTTTTTTGGTGGGCGGGTGAAGAGAAGGTGGGAAAGTGCGCGTTTACTATAAACGTGTGACCCCTTCAGGGTCAAAATACGATGCCCACTAAACACAATGACATCACATACTATGTACCCTACACCGGCTTGAACTGCTCGAATGCCTGTTTGCAATTATTGCAATAATGAATGGAACGGCACAATGTAGAACCAAAGGCGGATTTCATCACGGTATCGTGGCTATCGCAATACGGACATGCGGTATCGGCAATATCACTCACGTTCAGTTCGTTTTTATAACGCGCAGGAGGTGCCAGTCCGAATTTCTTTAGCAAGCCAAGTCCTTTTTCTGAAATATTATTGGAGCTCCAGGGAGATTCAAAATCGATGATCACTTCCACTTTGTCGGTACCGAGTTTCTGGATCAGTTCCGCACGGATATTTTCCTGCATAAAGTGCAAAGCAGGGCATCCTGAAAAAGTAGGCGACATCCTGACAAGGATACCCTCTGAGGATATTTCCACAGAAGGAATAATGCCCAGATCCACCACGGAAATGACAGGAATTTCAGGGTCATGCACATTTTGCAATGCCTCATAAACCTGTTCCTTGCTGATCGTATCCAATACTCCTTCCATACCGCTCAAAAATTTAATTCTGACAAAATTATTCCCTTTTCGTTAGATTAAACAAAGAAAAGCAGAAATTCGTCCCAAGGAACTGATAAAACTCAGGAAGTGCATTTTAATTACCGGTTAACCGATGAAATGAAGGATATTCTCCGCAAAGCGGAGGAGCTGAATGAATTTGCCTCATGGTTCGGACTGACCCAGATATCTTTTGATGCGGAGCGCAAACAAAGCGATCTTGGCAGGCTTTTGCATTACCTTCCCGATCATGCCACCGCCATTGATGAGCAGCAACTGGTCAACTACGTGTACCGCCCGGAGGATGAAATGACACCGGAGGCACAACGCCTGGTAAATATCCGAAGGGCCTTGCAATTTTGCCGCGTCACCGAGGAAGCTCATGGCATTCCGATCCTGCAAAAGATCCATAACATACTACTGAATAAACTGCCGGAGGAACATACCGCGGCGAAGATGCGTACGGAGGGAGATAACCCGCCATATACCATGCTGCGTGCTCTGCAGGATGATTTTACGGCGCTTGCCAATGATATGAGCATACATCCGCTGGTGCGTGTATGGCTGCTCTATTACTATCTGCGTAATGCACGCTTTTTTGAAACAGAGAACGATACACTCGCCATTATATTCGCGTATTATTTCCTGCAAAGGGAAGGATACGGATACCGTCATTTATTGAAGCTGGAAAAATATATTATCCACAGCAAAAAATACATGGCGTACAGTATTAATTATTTTGAAAATAAAAGTTTCGATCATAAAATAAATACTGACCTGTCTGCATTTCTTCTAGTGTGTTTGCAGGGCTTTGAACAAAACCTGGAATTTATCCGTGATAAATACCAACATGCGGTGAAGAAAAGGCTGGAGTACGGTGCATTAAAACCGCGCCAAAAAAATGCTGTTAACTACTGGCTGGAAAAAGGTTTTAACCTACATCATTCCCGTTTGAATGCTCTAAATGCGCGGCAGCGTGATATTTTATTCCGATTATATACGCAGGTGGAAATTTCCAATACGGAAGTTGCCGGTCTATATAACGTGGATAAAAAAACTGTCCAGGACGATCTCTCTGTTTTATTTCAAATGGGAATTGCCACACTGAAAGGCAGCGGCAAGGAGCAAAAATTCATACTGAATTTCCGGTAGGGGATTCAACTATTTAATCAAAACTACGTCCCCTCCGTAACTACTCAATTATGATTTCATATTCATAAACGGATAAAATTCCTTAAATTGCAATTGAATGCGTTTTATCAAAACCATATTATTCTGTTTTGTTTGCCTTTTTATTTCCATAGCGGATATAAAGGCGCAGGATATCCATTTCAAAAGATTGAGTATAGAAGATGGCATGTCTGAATGCAGTATTTATGCAGAGATGCAGGATAAAGAATGATTTTTCTGGTTTGCCACACAAGGCGGACTCAATAAATACGACGGTTATAAATTCACGGTTTATAAAAACAATCCTTCTGATTCAAATTCCATTTCCAGTAATGACATACGTTGTCTTTTCGAAGACCATGAAGGAAATATCTGGCTGGGCAGCCAGGATGGTGGCCTGGATATGCTGGATAAAAAAAGAGGCATATTCAAAACCTACCGCAACCGCGCAGGAAAAAATTCCCTGAGTAATAATTCGGTACTTGCTATCTGTGAAGACAAACAGGGAATGTTGTGGATCGGTACCGGCGAAGGGCTAAATTCCCTCGATAGAAAAACCGGACATTTTACAGTTTATAAAAACAATCCTGAAGATTCCACATCAATAGGAGGCAATAAAATTTATTCCATCTATGAAGATAGGGAAAACCGCTTGTGGATAGGGACTCATTCAGGAGGCTTAAACCTGATGGATCGTAAAACTGGAAAGTTCCGTTCCTACAGAGGCAATAATGGTTACCTCACCTTTGATAAGAGGAGCATTGTTCAAAGAATTTACGAAGACAATGAAGGTACTTTTTGGATCTGCGGGTTTGGTAACGGTTTGTTTTCCTTTGATCCGGCTACAGGAAAATTCAAGGCATATTATGACAGCAAAGATAAAATTCATTCTGTTTCCAGCACGGCGGTAATGGATATTCTCGAAACCGGTCCCGGAAGATATTGGGTGGCAACTTATGGCGGAGGCATTGATCGTTTTGATAAGGCAACAGGCATATTTGAACAAATCAGGGAGAATGATTCTGATCCTTCTTCATTAAGTAATAATGCAGTTACCGGGGTAATACGCGATAAACAGGGAACTTTTTGGTTTGCAACGTATGGAGGAGGAGTCTGTAAATATGATAAGGGTAATACAAGATTTAAATCCTATAAGAAAAATGATAAATCAGGTGCCGGGTTGAGCAGTAATGTCATACTGAATATATTTGAAGATCATACAGGAAACATCTGGATTGGCACCTGGGGTGGCGGGATGAATAAATTCAATCCGCAAACAGGAGCCTTTACCCCATGCAAATCAATGACCGATCCAAGCGATGAAAACCTGATTAATTTTATCAGCGAAGATAAGAATGGCATGCTTTGGCTGGGCACCACCTACGGACTAAAAATATATGATCCTCAGAAAGGCTTGATTAAAACATATCTTCATGATGCAAAAGATCCAAATGCAATATCCTCCAATGATATTTCATATATTTGGATTGACAAGGATAATTACATCTGGTGTGGAACTCCTTTGAGGGGTCTGGAGAAATTTGATCCAAAAACCGGCCATTCCTTCAAATACAAAAACATTCCCGGTGATCCGCAATCCTTAAGCCAAAACAACATAACATTTATTTCAGAAAACCACGAAGGTAAACTGTTGCTGGGCACCTGGGGCGGGGGCTTGAATATCATGGATAAAAAAACGGGGAAATTCAAGGTGTATAAAAACATCCCTGAAGATACAAACACCATCAGCAATAATACCATCTGCGCAGTTTATGAAGATGATAAAGGTCTGCTTTATATAGGAACCGCTAATGGATTGGATATTTTCAATCCCGCCACCGGAAAAGCGAAAAAATATTTCCAGAAAGACGGATTATCCGGTGATGTGATCTACTCCATTGCGCGGGATAAAAAAGGATTTTTCTGGCTTGGCACTAACAAGGGAATAACAAAAGCAAGTTTTAAAAATGGTGTTATGAGTGTAAAGAAATTCGACATCAGGGATGGCCTGCCGAGCAACGAATTTAACAGTACTGCCATTTGTCAGACACGTGACGGACATATCTACTCCGGCACCAATACCGGATTTACGGTCTTCCATCCTGATAGCATCAAAGATAATCCGTATATACCTCCGGTTTATATTACGGATTTTCAGGTATTCAACAAATCCCTTTCCCTGGATGATCCTCTTCATATACTGAAAAAATTAATTGCTTACACAGATACAATTGTTTTATCCTATAAACAAAATGTATTCTCCTTTGAGTTTGCTGCCTTGAATTACCAGATCCCTGAAAAAAATGACTATGCATACAAGATGGAAGGATTTGACAAGGATTGGAATTATACAGATGCCTCCAAGCGAATTGCCACATATACTAACCTTGATCCGGGAGAATACACCTTTCGCGTAAAGGCAAGCAATAACGATGGGATTTGGAATGAAAAAGGCGTTTCCCTCAGGATCATCATCACACCGCCTTACTGGCAAACCTGGTGGTTCCGCAGTATCATGATCCTAAGCCTTGCATTAATTTTAGGCGGCATCGTTTATTATGTTTCTACTTCACGTTTAAAAAAGAGATTGGCGGAAGTACAAAAACAAAGGGAAATAGAAGCTGTTCGTGCACGTATTTCAAGGGATATTCATGATGATGTAGGCGCAGGTCTTTCCAAGATAGCACTAATGAGTGAAATGGGAAAAATAAACAGTGCGGAAAATGCCGAAACCAACCTTCGATTCGGGCAGCTTTCCAAAACGGCCTCTGAAATGATAGATAGTTTGCATGAAATCATCTGGGCCATCAATCCAAAGCATGATACATTGAGAAGTTTCTTCGGATATGTGCGTAGTTTTACTTTCGATTTTTTTGAAAATACCGGGATAAACTACACCATTGATTTTCCACCTGAAGTTGAGGACATACACCTTACTCCGGAATTCAGGAGAAACATATTTATGATTGTGAAGGAAACTTTTAATAACATCATCCGCCATTCAAAGGCAAAAAATGTACACCTGGATTTTTCTGTTTCCGGAAATGATTTCCTTTTTAAAATACAGGATGACGGAATAGGGCTTGGCAAGCAAACAGAATCTGAATTCGGTAACGGACTCATTAATATGCAGCAACGTGCCGAAAGTCTGAATTGCACTTTTTCAATCAATGATGCACCTATCAAAGGGGTCCTTGTAACAATCAGTGGTAAATTGAATGAAACCACAACTCATGCCAATGTATGAAGACGATCAGAATATCACATCTTAATGTAATTGCCTGCCATTTTAAATTACTGTAATATTGCCTGTTTATTATGTCTATAAAGGTTGCCATTGTTGAAGATAATACCGAGCTAAGGAAACTGCTCTCGGAGGTGCTTGATGCTTCAGAAGGCATTACGTGTGTTGCTACATTCAGCAGCGGAACAGCATTTGTAAAAGTGGCTGAAAAGCTTGATGTGGACGTTATCCTCATGGATATAAATATGCCGGGCATTAATGGAATCGACGCCATCGCAAAAATAAAACCCCTGCGTCCGGAAATACAGTTTATGATATGTACTATTTACGAGGACGATGATAAAATTTTCCAGTCCATACTTGCGGGTGCCACGGGATACATACTCAAGAAAACC
This sequence comes from uncultured bacterium, assembly GCA_903835275.1. Classification (GTDB taxonomy): domain Bacteria; phylum Bacteroidota; class Bacteroidia; order CAILMK01; family CAILMK01; genus CAILMK01. Next base: position 5,583 of record CAILMK010000750.1, read on the forward strand.
CCGGCAGACAAGATTGTTGAATCCATTCATGATATTTACAACGGTGGTTCGCCGATGTCTGTGCAAATAGCCAGGAAAGTACTGGATTCCTACCAGGCAAAATCGCGTCCGGCAAGTGCGCTGGAAGGGCTTTCACTCCGTGAGCGTGAGCTGCTGACTTTCCTGGCAGATGGATACAGATATAAGGAAATTGCCGATAAAATGTTCATCAGCCTGGATACTGTAAGAAAGCACATACACAATATCTATAGCAAGCTTCATGTGAATTCACGCGTTGAAGCATTGAATAAATTATATCCGAAAGGGTAAAACAGGACAAAAAATATTGTCTCACAACAAAAATTATCCCTTGATCCAATTACTATTTCATTCCTTTGAAAAAAGGCAGCAGCGTGTAAAATCCTATCAGTGGGAATAATAACAGGGGCACCGCAAGCCCGGGAAATAATTCAGGGTTTGGAATATCCAGTGGAAGCCTAACAAGGAACATGAAAAAAATACTTGCAAAAGTCAGAATTGCTAATACTACATTCACCCATGGATGCGATTTTTCTCCTTTCCACATTTCTCCGATCATATATGCGAATGAGTAAAACAAATTCATGAAAAGATATACCGCAAAAATGGAAACGGAATTTATGATCCTGCTGAAATCAGCTACCCATGCATGGTAAAAGGAATTAAAAATAAGTGCAGCTACACAGGAAATAATTGTGGAGCAAAGAGCATGAATTAAAAACTTTTTCCAGTTCATTTATTTAACTGGAACGGAAATATCTACATTGATCTTGTCGGGCATATCCCTTCTTTGTTTCGCATTCACTTTGTCAACATGGTATTCCTTGGGGTTGATGCTGAAGTGACCTTTGAAAGTAACATCCTCTCCGGTTTTTTCAAGTGTGAAAGGAATGACGATTGTATGGCTGATACCTTTGATGGTTAGTTCTCCTTCAGCTTCATATCCGGTGCCGGTTTTCCTGACAGCAGAAGAAACAAAATTGATAGTACCGTTATTTTTAACATCCAGGGCATCTTCATCCTTCGCTTCCTTATTCATCACACCATTCCCTGTATTGATTGTATTGACATCTATCATTCCGGAAAGCTTTGATTTTTCAGGGTGTGCTTCATCAAAAATGATATTCGCCTTTAAGCCCTTGAAGTTACCCGTAATCTTTTTCCCGGAAAATTTAATTTCATAAGTATCATCCTTTACAGTCCAGTAGATGGAATGAACAGCGGCATATGCCGAGATGCTCAGGAGAACGAGAAAACCGAAAATTATTTTTGTACGTTTCATAAATTTAAAAAATCAATAGTGCGAAGTTAGTGAATTCATTTATTCCGGCAATGCCTTATAGCTTGCGAGAGTCCTAAAAATAATACTTTCATGTAATTGAATAGCAAGCGAATTAGAGCTAATATTGTGTTTATATTTGGGTAGGTATGCAAATGAATTTTAAAGGAGTACGGGAATTTTGTATGAAAGCATCTCTTTTATCAATGCTTTTCATGCTGCTTATGTTTAGCGGATATGGGCAGACTAAATCAAAGTTGCACAAAGAAAAAGACTCAAAACAATATCTTTCTTCGCATCCTGTTTGGATTCAATGCATTGATAGTCAGCATGCGCTCCTTAGATATGCTCAATATGCTTTTGATGCTTATTGGCAGGGGAAAGAAAGACCGCTTAATGAAGAAGGTGAGGATGGGGGAAAAGAAGGATTTGAAGGCGAAGGACGTGAGAATATTCAATATTCTATAGAATACAAACGCTTCCGGGACTGGGAGGCGAAAGTCAAAAATATGATTGGCGAGGATGGGCGTGTACTCACAGTTGAAAAACAAATCGAAATCTGGGAACAAGTCCAAAGGGAAAAGGAGGAGCAGTCAAAGTGAAACATATTTTATTCCTTCTTCTTTTCTTAATTTTAATTTGTAAGGTGATTTCTGCACAAACGGCATCGTTCAGCCAGACTATGCCGGTGAAACTGGATATATTTCCGGGTAGTGGTATGGGCCATGTGGACCAAGTGGTTTTTCATCCTACGGATAGCAATATAATTTTTGTCGTAAGCTGGATGGGCGGAGTATGGAGAAGTGGGAACAAAGGTGCATCCTGGGAGCCTGTTTCAGATCAGTTGCCGGCATCCAAGGGGTACGGTATGGCGATCAATCCTGTCAATCCTGATATTATGTATCTGCTTACAGATATTGGATTGTGGAAGACGTTGAACGGGGGTAAGGCATGGAATCAACTTGATAAAAATACTTTTGGTTTTTCATTTGGTGGTTCAGTTATTGTTGATCCTACAGATACAGGGACCATAGTAGTTGCCACTTTTAAAGGAATATATAAATCCAGGAATTCAGGCGCAAGCTGGAAAAATAAAAGTAAAGTGGCAGACACTTTTTCAGGCATTCTGGCAAAGCCGGGGGGAGGCCGCTGTCTTTATGGATGGTCAAGCCATAATTATTATGTTTCCAATGATTTTGGTGAGAGTTGGAAACAAAGGAATCTTGATAGTACAAAATATTTTATCGGTGCTATGATGGCAGTAACTCCAGCTGATTCCAATCTGGTTTATGCGTTTACGATTGGAAGTAACAGACTCTTCGGAGGGCTGTTCAGGTCCACTGATGGGGGCACTAGTTTTAAAATGCTTTGCAATAAACCCAATATAACAGGATACAGTCAGGATGGTTCCTCTCTTGATGGACTGGGGCCTTATAATATGGCTATTGCAGCCGATCCTAAAAGGGGAAGTGTTTTGTATATTGGAGGTATTAACATTTGGAAATCCATTGATTCCGGGCATACTTTTAAAAATTGCAATTACTATGGCACAGGTGTACATTGCGATAAGCATGGCCTTGCATTTTCACCATTTAATAACCGGGATATTTATGTTAATCATGATGGTGGGGTAAGCGTATCTCATGACAGTGGAACAACATGGACCAGTATTAGTGATGGCCTCTGTGCCGCCCAGTTCTATACATTGGGTCAGAGTGTAACGAGAAGGGAAATATGTGTCGGAGGGCTTCAGGATAACGGTGTGGAATTATACCATAATAGAAAAACCACTACTATTGATGGAGGAGATGGAGTATGGGATTATGTTTTTGACCCTTCGGATACAGATTTATTTTATGTTGACGATTTGGGAGAAAGGGAAAGTGTTAACACAGGGGCCGCAAATTATATCGGTTTCCTGGGCAAGCTTACATTCAGCAGGGATAGCAATGTGGCTTATTGCGGACAATATCATTTATTGCGCAGTATAAATATGAAGGCCAAACCAGCTTCCATTAAGTGGACACAAATAGGAGATAGTACAGGGACGATCACTTCAATTTCCGTTTCAAAAAAATCCAATAACCTGCTTTATTATATTTCCACGGATTCGTACCGTTGCGATAATGCATTGGCATTGAAACCAAAATTTACAAAAATCACATTGCCGAGTGCAATTAACTATACTCCTTCACAGGTGATAGCAAGTCCTTTTGATTCAAATACCGTATATATATCTGCAAGTAAATACTTGTATGTCTCCAAAGATAAAGGCAAGACATGGACTGACATCAGCAATGGATTACCTGCAGTAAATATCATGAAATTCATTATTGATGAATATGATCCGGACACAGGTATTTATGCCGCCACATATATAAGCGTGTACTATAGGAATAATAAACTCAAAAAGTGGAAACTGTTTTCAGCTTCCATGCCAACCGTGGCAAGTACCATGGATATGGAAATATATAACGACAGCACTCCCAATAGTTGCCTTCGTGTAGCTACTTATGGAAGGGGTATCTGGCAAAGCAGTTTGTACCGTGATCTTTACAGGACACCCAAGGCCGATTTTGAAGTAAACGGCAGCTCATATAAACAATGTTCCGATGTTTATTTTTTGAATGACCTGAGTCAGGGTGCTGTTACAAAATGGCAATGGTATATTTATCCAAATACCGGATACAGGTATATCAACGGTACCGATAGCAACAGCCGCAATCCTGAATTATTATTTACAGGAACCGGATATTATCAGGTAAGTTTGAAAGCAAGTAATCCGGGGGGCAGCGGTATTGCTACAAGGAGCCTGCGGATTTCCACACTGAATCTTGCATCAGGATGTGCTCCGAAAACCTCCTTTCCCGGGAATAAAAATTCAGGAATCGCCCGGTTCGAATTAAATGATATTGATAATACTCCCACCAGTGCCAAGGCTGATTTTTCGTGTGATTTTTCCACTATTGTAAGGCCGGGTGGTACGTATACAGCTTATGTAACAACAACTACATATTCCTACTCACAATATTCAAAATTATATATTGATTACAATAATAATGGAGTGTTCACTGATCCCGGAGAGGACGTAGGCAGTGTAAGTGGATTTGGCAGGCAGGCCATTACCTTTACAGTTCTCAGGACGGGATTTGTAAAAGATACATTTTTGCGGATGCGCATCATAAGCGATAATAAAAAAATAGGAGGACCTTGCAACAAACTTGATGGTGGAAATTATCAGGATTATGCGATAATGATAGATACGATTCCCCCGGTAATAATAGTTCATGCGGCCGATACTACAAGCTCCACCTACAAGGCCGTATTTACTGCAAATATGCCTGTATTTGGTTTTGATTCATCCATGATTAAAATATCAAATGCATCATTAAGTAATTTCAGACAAACAGATCCGCAAACCTATGTAGCAGATATCCGTCCACAAATAAACAGGTCATCGATTTTTATCAATATCCTTGCTGATACTTTCCGGAGTTTAACAGGAATAAAAAATATTGCTTCAAGTGATTCCACTTATTTCTTTCTTGGGTTTAAAAATTACGATTTAAGTATTAAGCCTGTGACGAAATATATAGTAAATGGAGCACACGGGGATAATTATTCTTTTTCATTACCGTATTTATCACTGAGAAATTCGCTCATTTCGCACTTTACATTAAGTGATACTTCACTTTCTTATTTCAATTCTGTTTTACAGAAAGCGGATACAACGGTTAATGATTTTACAAATGCTGTGGTATATAAAATTGTTGCGAAAGACACTACACTTTTCATGCTGGATACTGTGTTTGTGGATATTCATAAGGATACTACCTGCACATTGACGTATTACGGTTTTAAAACTCCTTTTGCTTCAGGAAAAATATTTGGTGATTCCGTGGAAGTGCTTTTGCCAACAGGAACGAATGTAACAAAACTTATAGCGAATTATAAAACTGCCAACACTTCAAAAGTCAGCGTTAATGCAAGTACCCAGCAAAACGATACCACCGTTAATGATTTCACAAATGCACTTCCCTATTTAGTTACCGCACAGGATACTTCCTATCATAAACTATACAATGTATCTGTTATGCTTGTAACGATAACGGGAAAATTACAACCGGCGGACCAAAATGAATTTTTTTGTGTATATCCAATTCCGGTTCATGATGAATTGAATATTGATTTCTCATCTTCTGCAAAACATCTTCAACTAAGCCTGCTGGATGAACAGGGAAAAGAAGTTATTTCACAGGAAATAAATGGCAATAAAAGAGCTAGCATGAATATGAGTTCCCTGCCCGCGGGAATATATTATTTACATATAGATTCAAGAGGCAAGAGTTATTCCCGCAAAGTAGTGAAAGAATAAATCACTCCGAAAGTGCGACGAGTAATTTTTCAATTTTCATTTTTACCGAATAGGCGGATTCCGAATAATTATTGATGATAAATGAAAAACTGAAATCCTGTCCTTCCTTGCTGCGTACATAACCTGCATAACTCCTCACACGCGTCATATAGCCGCTCTTGGCGCGCATATTCTCCTGCGCGGGCGTTCCTTTGCCAATATTAAAAAGAGAGCCGCTGACGCCCGCCACAGGAAGCGAGGCGTAAAAATCCTTATAGGCTTTATCATTCCGCATCTGGTGCATTGCTGTGGCAAACTGTTCCGCCGTGATGGCATCGTAGCGTGAAAGTCCGCTGCCATCCAACAGGAATAATCCGCCGAGGTTCACTCCGCGGTCCTGCCAGAATTTTTTCAATACGCGCAATCCTTCCTCTGTGCTTCCCTTGCTGTTTACTTTTTTCCCGATCTCTTTTAATAAAGATTCAGCATATAAATTTATGCTCAGCAAATTTGTAAACATTACTATCTGGTGTAGTGGGGGAGAGTTTAAAGTAAAAAGATATTTTCTCGCTGATGTATCAGGGGTTTGTTTCTTTTCATCCAGTAAATAATATGTGGTAGCCAGTGGTGCTGCAGCATCTTTTCCAAATCGTGCAGAGAGCATTTGCGCACACAAAAGTGCCGGATCGGGTAGGGAGCCCTTGATGCAAAACAGCGTATCACCGGGAGGAATGGTACCACGCAAATACCGCAGGCATGTATAGGGCGCACCGTAGATATAACCGTTATCAGGGCATCCCTTCGGACCTGCAAGAATATCATCGTAGCAAACAAAATCAGGAATGGACGGATAAGTATGAGAAAATTTTGTGCTGTCACCGGGATTTTTCCCTTGCTTCAAATAAAGGTTATACTGGTTCTCGCGGAAGTTCAATCCACTCGGCCCTGCACCGTAGTAATTGGCAATATCATCCCATGCCCAGGCGTTTGGCTGCATTGCTTTTTCATAATGGCTCGCATCAGCAATGATGCGTCCCTGTATTTTTTTTATTCCCGCTTTCCGGAGGGCAATTTCAAAAGCATCCGTTACCTGGTTTTCATCTTTTACACCGGGTATCCTGTTAAAACCAAGGGTAGGATCTCCACCGCCGATGATATAAACGTCTCCATTCAGTACCCCCTGTTTTGAAATTGTGCCTTTGTATGCGAGCCTTGTTTTGAAAGTATAATCGCCACCCAGGATGGAGAGTGCTGCCCCGGTGGTCAATATCTTGGTGGTGGATGCCGGTTGCAGACTTCTTTTTTCATCCAATGCAGCAACTGTTTCCCCGCTTTTATCAGAAATAAGGCAGAAGCCCCAGCCGGCATGTTGCAGTGCCGTATCCTCCTTAAACGTATTTAAAATTGAATTTATTTTTTCTAC
>CAILMK010000751.1 GCA_903835275.1 uncultured bacterium
ATTGGTATAGCAAAAAGAAAATTGAATTATGCATTCAATGATTTCATTACCATTCCTTTATTATTGTTAAAAATATTATCTCCTGATATGGTCCAGTTGGAAATAATACTTCCGCCTGAATTTTCTGCATACAAGGCATAAGGGACAGCCTGCATTTCAGTAGTTCCAAGTTGTACATAATTACTGGTATTGGCGCTATCTATTTCCACTTGCAGGAACCTGCTTCCCTTGGACCAATCTATGGAAGAAAACGTTCCCGAAACAACTTTTCCTTTACCGATTGCTAGTGAAAATAATCCAAAGTTATTTGTTGTAGCAGATTGCGTTTCCTGATAAAGGATTTTACCTGAGGCATCTTCTATACTCAGGCGCAGACTCAGCGTCTTGCCGGAGATGGAAGTGCCTGATTTATCGCGGGCTACTGCCTGATAATTTATAGCTTGAGGGGTTTGTGCGTGAAGGGTTTGCAGTCCGGCGATTATAGCCAGAATAAAAAGGAAATGTTTCATTGTTTTAGGTATTAAATTTTTACTACTTTGATTACAATACGTTTTTCGGAGTTTTGCATGAATACATGCAGGTAATAAACGCCCCTGCTATAGAGGGACATATCAGCGGAATAAGCTGCTCCTTCAGCCTCAAAGACCCTTTTTTCCATGGAGTTCCATATTTCAATCCTGCGGATAGGCAGATTATCTGATTTAATATTTACAAAATCCATGGTAGGGTTTGGGAAAACTGAAATTATCGCATTTTCAAGAACAGGTTCTTCCACTGCAACGAGGGTTCTAAGTTCCGGCTGCAACAATCCTTCAGTAAAGATGTCTGAGCCGGCCGTGATGGTACTTACAAATGTTTCTCCAACGGAGTAGTCTATCACCCAGTTGGAAATAACAGCATGTCCTCCTGTGGTATTCATTACATTGGAGGCAATGTCCTGACTATACATACTTGATGTATAGAAAAGAATGGAGATGATTATTAATAGCGTTTTCATGATCTGCTTTGTTGTTTTCATGGACAAAATTGAAAGTATTTTACCTGCTAAAAATTGATTTTTGTTTGTTTTATATATGATATTTGCGAACCTAAAACATGACAATAATCATGTCCCTGAAAACACTTGCGGCACGGTTATTTATTTGGGTGGATTATCTCCCGCTAATCACGTTGATTTTACAGAATAATACTATCAACTGGGAAGCTCTTTGGTCCAACTTCTGTGGACTGTAGTCTCTTTTTTTTAACTTTTTGTCCGATTATGCAAAACCCCTTCGTCATTAGGGCATAATTCAACAAACATAAAGCGATGAAACAAACAATGACGTTCAATTTACTTACCGTTTTGGGAAAGGTAATCCCAACGAATGCAGACGCTACCCGCGAACTGCATAACCAGACCGCAGGAAACCCCGACGGTGTTGCCGCAGCCAAATACCTCGGCGATATGAGCCACATGACTTTCATGCACACTAATTACGCTGAATCATTCAATGGCGACCTTCTATTCATGGATATATGGAACAGCGTGGAAGGTATGCAGAAATTCTTCAGTGATGAGCATGTACAGGCAGGCGCAAGTATGATGTTCTCTTCCCGCGAGGCGGTAGTATGGAGCAAACTGGATAGCTTCCTGAATTTCCATTTCCCCTGCCCTTCCAATGTCAAGAACGATAAGATCGTAGGCTTGGTACGCGGCTTCGTGAAATCTATTGATGAGGCTGCGGAGATACACAACGAAGCTATCTCCGGCCAGACAGCTCGTGCGAGGGCCGCAGGAATCCTCTCACATGAGTTTTACGTGCGCCTGGCTGCTCCGGGCTCCCCCGAGGCGTTGGAAGTGCTGGGCGTAGATCTATGGCAGAATGCAGACCGCATGATGGCCCATTACATGAGTCCGGAATTCCAGGGCAGCGGATTGTACAAGATATTTGCCTCCAAACCAAAATCCTCAACATGGGTGCATCCCAAGGGCGAGTGGGTGGAATGGTGATATTGTAAACGATTCCGTAGAGACGCGATTAATCGCGTCTCTACAAATACAGCCGGTCGAAAGATCGGCTTTTGTTTTTCTCGCGGATTGTGTGGATGAGAAGGTGCTTATTGCACACAGATTTTACAGATTATACTGATTTTTAATTCGTGTTTTTAGTGTAATCAGATAATTCCGTGATTCAAGACAAATGCAAAGTTTTTAAAATAAAAATTTATTAAAAGAATGTTTTGTGTAAATTGCGGATTGAAGTCATTTTTTTCGGAAAATCTAAAGTACTATTTGCATGGCAAAAAAAACTATTACAAAAAGAACCGATAGCACAATTACTAATGCTGTTACTTGGTACACAGAAAATCGCCCAATATATGAACTCCTTTCTAAAAAAGTAGAAATACTAATTCGCGAAATAGTTGACAATTCTATCCCTATTCATGAAATAAATAGCCGACCAAAAGAAATAAACTCATTTGCAAAGAAAATTGAGGCCCCAGAGTATAACGATCCAATTAATCAAATAACCGACCTTGCTGGTATAAGAATAATTACTTATGTCGAAAGCGACTTAGAGAAAATATCAACACTAATAGAAGATTGTTTTGATATTGACATAGACAACAGCATTGACAAAAGCAAGGCTCTTGGAGAAGACAAAGTCGGATATAGATCCATACATTATGTTGGAAAGCTACCTAAAGAAAGACTTAAACTGCCAGAATATAAAAAATTCGAGAATTGTTGTTTTGAAATTCAAATCAGAACCATACTTCAACATGCCTGGGCAGAGATAGAACATGATAGAAACTATAAATTTTCAGGGGAATTACCTCCAAATTTAAAACGTAGATTCAAAGTTCTCGCAGGAGTTTTGGAGTTGGCCGATAGAGAATTCAATGCAATTGCTCATGAAATTGATGAGTATAGTAAATCAGTAGATTCGGACACAAAAAAAGGCAATCTTGATTTATCAATTGACTCTATCTCTTTAATCTCTTTCCTAAATGTAAAATTTAACGATTTAATTAAACACACAAATTTTGATCCATCTTTTATCAATGCAGAATTCGAAAAAATGGTTATGAATGAACTAAAAGATTTTGGGATAACTTCAATTAGGGAGTTAGATGAAATAATTCCTGCTGACATTTCCGAAAAATATATTTCTTATCAAATCAATAAACTTTCTTACATAGGTTCTTATCCTGGCTTATTAAGAAATATAATGATGGTAAACAATTTGGATAAATACTTTGAGTCTTGTTGGTATGGACATTTTAACATTATTAGACTAAGCACCATTGAATTGCTAAGATCTTATCATATTGACACCGATGAAATAGTCAAAAAGTACCATCTAAAAATAAAAAACTAAACGCATTACTTTATCAAAACAAATCCCAACAATTCTAATTATACCCAATCCTACCAAAAAAAAGCGCCCCACTTTCGTGAGGCGCTTTTATATTTATATCAATCCGATAAACCATGGTCTATGGTCGATCGCCTGTGGTCTGCTCTTAGCGTTCTATCCTGATGAAGTTGCCTTCGTGACCCGGAACAGCTCCTTTAAGGAAGATGCGGTTATTAGCTGCGTCAACCTTTACGATCTGGAGGTTCTGAACCTTCACGTTCACGTTACCCATCTGGCCTGCCATGCGCATGCCTTTGAATACACGGGAAGGGAAGGAAGATGCACCCAGTGAACCCGGAGCACGTAACCTGTTGTGCTGACCGTGCGTCTGTCCGCCTACACCGGCGAAGTTGTGCCTCTTAACAACACCCTGGAAACCTTTACCTACAGAAGTACCTGTTACGTCTACGAAGTCACCTTCTACGAATAGATCCGCAGAGATAGTATCTCCAAGATTGTAGCTGGTTTCAAATTCCCTGAACTCAAGAACCTTGCGTTTAGGAGTGGTATTTGCTTTCGCAAAGTGATTCTTCAACGCCTTGGTAGTACGTTTTTCTTTCTTCTCACCGAATGAAAGCTGAATAGCGGAATAGCCATCCTTTTCTTTAGTTTTCACTTGCGTTACTACGCATGGGCCCGCCTCAACTACTGTGCATGGGATTATTTTTCCCTCTGCATCAAAGATGCTGGTCATCCCTATTTTTTTTGCTATTAAACCTGACATTGTTGTATTAGTTATTTAGTTATTGTGCAATTAAGGAATTAAGGAAACTCCTCAACTTCTCAATTAAATAATTTTCTCAATCACTTAAAAATTAAACCTTGATTTCTACGTCAACACCACTAGGGAGTTCGAGTTTCATCAGTGCATCAACGGTCTTGGTGCTGGTGCTGTAGATGTCGATCAAACGCTTGTGCGATGATAGTTCAAACTGCTCGCGCGCTTCTTTATTTACGTGCGGAGAACGAAGAACTGTGTAGATCTTTTTCTCTGTTGGCAAAGGAATAGGACCGCTCACAATGGCACCTGTAGCCTTTACTGTCTTAACAATCTTCTCAGCTGACTTATCAACGAGATGGTGATCGTAGGACTTCAATTTAATTCTAATCTTTTGACTCATAAATTATAGTTATGCCCGGGTCTATCCCCGAACGGTGTAATTAATCCTGTTCTACTTTTTTGCTTCTAACTTTTGCAAGAATTCCTTCTGCAATGCTCCTTGGAACCTCATCGTAATGAGAGAACGTAACGGATGCTGAACCACGACCGGAAGTAATGGTACGCAATGTGGTTACATAACCGAACAATTCGGAAAGAGGAACTTTCGCCTTGATCACCTGACCGGTTGGCTTGGTATCAATACCTTCCAGTTGTCCGCGACGACGGTTAAGGTCACCCATAACGTCACCCATGCTTTCTTCAGGTGTGATAACTTCAACTGCCATGATAGGCTCCAAAAGGATTGGCTTCGCTTTCTTTGCAGCATCCCTGTATGCCATCTTCGCGCAAAGCTCGAAAGATAATGCATCAGAATCCACCGCGTGGAAAGATCCGTCAAACAAACGTACTTTCATGCTATCCATAGGATAACCGGCAAGTACACCATTGCTCATACAGGCATCAAAGCCTTTCTGAACGGATGGGATGAACTCACGTGGAATAGAACCACCGCTGATTTCATTCACAAACTGTAATCCAATTGGCAATTTGCCATCCGGACCCGGATCTGATGGACCAAGTTCGATAGAGATATCAGCGAACTTACCACGACCACCTGTTTGTTTCTTATATACTTCACGGTGTTCCACTTTACCTGTGATCGCTTCTTTATAAGCAACCTGCGGAGCACCTTGATTACATTCTACTTTAAATTCCCTTCTCAACCTGTCCACGATGATTTCAAGGTGAAGCTCGCCCATTCCGGAAATAACCGTTTGGCCTGTTTCTTCATCGGTGTGTACACGGAAGGTAGGATCTTCTTCAGCAAGTTTAGCCAAAGACATACCGAGCTTATCAACGTCCGCCTGAGTTTTAGGCTCAATAGCAAGACCGATCACCGGTTCAGGGAAGGTCATTCTTTCCAAAAGGATAGGATTCTTCTCATCGCAAAGAGTATCACCTGTACGGATATCCTTAAATCCAACTGCTGCACCAATATCACCCGCACCGATAAAATCGATAGGATTTTGCTTGTTAGCGTGCATTTGGAAGATACGGCTGATACGCTCTTTCTTCATAGTACGGGTATTCAGTACATAGGATCCCGCATCCAGTTTACCGCTGTATACACGGAAGAATGCCAGACGACCTACGAATGGGTCGGTAGCAATCTTAAATGCAAGTGCAGCAAATGGCTGACCGTCTTTCGCGTTACGGAAAGCAGGTTCGTCAGTATCAGGATTGATACCTTCGATATCAGGAAGCTCAGCCGGTGATGGAAGGAATTCGCAAACCGCATCCAACATCGTTTGAACACCTTTATTTTTGAAAGCGGAACCGCAAAGCATTGGAGTAATTGTCATGCTGATGGTAGCCTTACGGATAGCTGCCTTGAGTTCAGCCGGAGTTATGGTGTCCGGTTCATCAAAGAATTTCTCCATCATGTTATCATCATACTCAGCAACACTTTCAATAAG
>CAILMK010000752.1 GCA_903835275.1 uncultured bacterium
AAAGTGAAAAATTTCTTTGCGGTTTGGGAAATTTTACTTATCTTTACCACCGTTCTATTTATGCCGCCAAAGCTCGATTTACACTACTGTTTATTTTTTTAACCTTCTAAATAAGTACCTTTATGGAAGAAGTGTTGTTTGCAATGGATCGGAATATGGCGGTATCCTATACCTCTGAAGTCCGGATTTATGATGGAAAAGGCGAAAGCGTTAAGGTTTTAACGTTAACCAATTCAGTAGGGCAAGACCAGATGCGGGTGGAATTTGTAGAGGAAAATACTCCCCGTAAAAAATTAAGGAAGAAATAGTTTCCCAAGAAATTTGACTAAAAATGAAAAAGCCCTTCGAGATTCGAAGGGCTTTTCACATTGAAGCACAATTCAATAAAAACTACCTAAAAACTAACAATTATGTAAAACACTCAATATTTTCTTTGTTCCTACATATAATAACGTTTTAGAAATTATTTTATTCTTTAATTCGACGATTTTTTTTCGCAATTTGCCCTCTTGAAATACATTTGCGTCTGTATTACCGCAATACGCCATAATTATCATAATTTTACCGCAAATTTTTTCATGATGTACAAACGCTTACTGCTGCTTTTTTCTATTCTCTGTATCCTCTACAGTTGTACCAATACTGTAAAACCTAAGCAAGAGGCTGTAAAGCCTGTGAAAGACACCAGTGCGATCGGTAAATTCATTGAACAGTTTGATTCATCAAAGCTGCCGCTGCTTATTCCGGATGACTTTAGCGGCAAGGCGCGCGAGCTGGACAGCAAGGCTATTGAAGCCCTATGTGCCAATAAATCCTTCCTCGCACCGTTCGGAATTAAGGACGTGCCTGATATGGGAAAGAATGCTTCAGAATCAAAGTATTATGGAGAAGGTATGTTTACTCCTCAAAAGAAAGGTTATTACGGGGTGATCATCCGCAAGAAAGCCCAGGGAGAATATTATTTCCTATGCACTTTGAATGCACATGCTGAACTCATTAACGGCATTTGTGTAGCCTTCAATGAAGGCGACGGCGTGAATATTCTAAAACGCAGCTCAACCATCAATGAAGATTACTCTGTGGAGGTTATGCAATCAGATGTATCCGGAGTAAAGGATCCTACAGCTAAGAGTGCGTTTTTTGAAATAAGAAGTGACGGGACCATCAATCCGATCAAAAAAGGAATGTAAGAACTAAGCTGATGCTTTTGCTTCCTCTTTCGCTTCCTCCTCTTTTTCTTCCTTCCTTCTGAATCTGTTGATGACTTTTACCATCAGGAAGATGGCAAAGGCCATGATGATGAATTGAAGCGAAACCTGGATAAAATTTCCGTAGCGGATATTTATCTTGTCATTCAGGTGCAGGACCAGATCCTTGAAGTCCACCCCTCCAATAGCATATCCCAATGGGGGCATGATAATATCATTCACAGCAGAATCCACGATCTTTTGGAAGGCTCCGCCAATGACCACACCCACGGCAAGGTCTATAACGCTTCCCTTGGTGGCAAACTCCTTGAATTCAGACATCATTCCCATATAGAATACTTTTTATTGGTTGGTAAAACAGATATGCAGTTTACGCCTACCCTTTTGCAAATGTAAAGAGAAGATTGGCACCGAAATTCCAAAAAAGAACTACACCCGTAGCAAATACCTTGGCAATATAGAAATTCGTATTTCTTTTCTGGGTTAATAGATAGATAATGAGTGTATTCAGGGCAAGGCCAATAAGCGCCACCATGAAAAAGCGTCCGTACTCCGCGGCAATGGAACTCACTCCTGAAACCTGACTGTTAAACGTCCATACCTTGTTGAGGAAATAATTGGTGGTGGCGGCAATGGTAAAACCAAATGCATTGGCTACATACTTGGAGGTTTTGAATACTTCCTTGCTTACGTAGGTAAGCCCGAAGTCAATAGCGGTACCTGCAACACCGACCACTCCAAATCGTAAAAATTTGAATATTAGCTCTTTGGTAATATCGAACAATAACATGGGCGCAAAGGTAGTAATTAGAGAGGATTTTTTATTTTGGGATTCGGATTTTTCACAAGAACTACCTACATTTGAGGTATGATCCAACATCCGCCCCGATGAACATCACTTTTAAGTATGGTTTCCTGATCATACTTGCTTTTACCCTTACGCATTTATTCATTCATTGCACTGTTGGTGTGGAAAGTGCAGTGGGAAAATCTATCATGTTATTGAATTATGCCTTTTATTTACTTGCCATACTCCTTGGTGTAGTGGAAAAAAGAAAAATGCAACACGGACTGATAAGTTATCGCGAAGCATTTTTTACCGGATTCAGGGTCATGGCTTTTGCAGTAATTATCATCAGCGCTTATCAATATCTTTATCTGAAATTTATCAATCACCAGCAGGTGCTTATCATATATAATGAACAGACTGCCAATAATGCCTTTGAAAGCATTTTGAAAGAAATCCAGAAAACCCCGCTGGGAATCTCAGCACTCAATTTCATAGGAAGATTACTTGTGGCATGCCTGATATCCATGATCATTGCCGCCTTCATAAAACGCGAACCTGTAGCCATCAGCTCGGAAATAAAGGAATAAAGAATTAATGTCTATACGATTACGTTACGGCCTCATCGGGGGCATATTGTGCAGTAGCTCCTACCTGTATATTTTTAATGATGCTATTAAACCGGCCTCAACTGCCAGTCCTTACTATATGTTCCTTGTGTACGGATGCCTTTTGTGGGCACTCGTTTTTGCATTGATACGGACGAAAAAGGAAATGCCTGTGCTTGATTTCAAAACTGCGCTCAGGACGGGAATTTCAATCTCCATTATGTGCGGTTTCCTGGTAGCCATGGCAATTTTTATTTACCTCTTGTGGATCAATCCGCAATATGCAGCTGCACAAAAAATAAAATATCCGGAATATTCCGACTGGAAAGTTGCCTTTCTATTGTTTAACAAGATCCTTTTCCCGGGGGCATTTATGAGCCTCATTTTGTCCTTGATATTTAAGACGAGAGGGAAGTAGGAAATATTGAATGATGAATATTAAATATCGAATATTGAATTGAGGATAGCTCTCGCAGAGTCCTCACCAAGCACAATCCCCGCGCTTCGAGACACTGCTGGAAAGTGAAAATTGAAATATATGATTAGTTGTAAAATGGTGTTGTCAATATTTTTTTTAGCATTTATTGGTCAATTTTTTGGTCAAAATCAAGAAAAAACAAACATACCTGAAAGAGTGCATTTAGATTCCGATTCTTTAATTGGCCTTTGGGGAATTGCTTTTACATTCAATGATAGTTTAAATTCAGAATCACGTTGCAATGTTTGCCCTTGTCTAATCTTCGAATCTGATGGGAATGGTGAACAAACTATGTCTGCAAAAGTAACAAACAAATTTACTTGGAAAATTGAAAACGGCTTTTTAGCAGTAGCTTTAAGTGGTCCCAATAATAGTATTGTATACAGTAGTACTACATATACTTATAAAATTTCTACTGCAAAGAATTATATAGAATTACGAATTTATGACTCTAAAACTCATTATGGGATTATCTTAAGGAGATGGAAAAAAGATAAACATTGATTTCATTTTCCAGAGTCTCATGATGGGCTGAAGGAAGGAAGGGACATTGCAATATGATAGCGTGCGGACGCAGAGTCCTCACCAAGCACAATCCCTGCGCTTCGAGAGACTCTGCTGGAAAAAAAAGAAATGAAATTATTAATCATAGCAACTTTTTCTATACTTGTTTTCATTATGAATTCATGTTACGTAAGGGAAACTGTTTCCATCACACTTAAAATTGTAGATAAAGAAAAAAATTCTATACAAGATGCAAAAATTATTTTAAAGGATAAAGAAGCTAGTTCTCTGTTTTATGCAGATTCTAATGGGATGACTAAAATTGTCAATTTGCACAA
>CAILMK010000753.1 GCA_903835275.1 uncultured bacterium
TGCAGGTATTTGCGTGCCCATTCCAGCAATGGAACAGGATTCTTTTCGCCCATTTTCTTCATGGAACCAATAACAGCATTCCTGACAATATGATGCGTATCAAATAAGGCAGTATCGAAAAAATGTTCTACGGTTACAAAATTATAAATACCTATTTCCCCTGCGGAATTGATCACCGTCTGACGGATTTTTTCATTGCTCTCAAGATAGAGATCTGACAATAGATCAATAATCTTTTTTCGCAGCAATTTATTGGAAAGCCATATCCTCCCTATGGCAAGATAAGCTGATTTGCGGATATACGTATCCTCATCGGAAAAATAAAGAAGAATATTTTTTCGATCATCATTGGAAATATCATCGCGTATTTTACGATGAATTTCAGAAACGAGTTTGTCGCGTTCGGGTTTTGGTAGATCGTAGAAAGGCATATTAGTCTTTAAGATTGGCAAATGGACGGTTAGCGAATTTGGCTTTGAAATCTACTATTAATTTTGATTCAATTGTTCTAGGGTCATCGTTGATTACCTCTTTCCAACAAACTATTAAGTCTTTCGATTTTTTAAGTTGCCATATTAATCTGCCTCCGTAATGCCCAATGTTTTTTCCTTGCCCGAAACCCCAATATTGTTTAAGTCTTGATTGCAAACTCGTTGCTTTGCCAATGTAAACTACAATTGTTTTATCCACCCAGTTTGATTTCAGTTCATCAATTGAAACATTAGGATTTTTTCCTTTAAAATGTCCGCCCGTTCCAATTGTTAGAAATTCAGGCGATGTATTGTCAGGGTTGAGTATAATATAGACGCCTTTTGATTTTGGAATCATTGTACTATCCTCGCATAATTCTCCAATTTTTTTGAAACCAGTAAATCCAGCTTTTTTAATTTCTTCGATTGTAAAGTTCATCTCTGTGTAATTTTATTGGATGCAAAACTATTTTTAATAAATCAGATTAGCCAGGAATTATTCAAATGTTTTCGAGCCTTTATGTGTAGCCTTTTGATTGCCCCGTTAAATGTCCCCTATAATTGCCCCCTGCTTTTTCCGAAATTCATTTTTCGCAGGTAAGTCTAAAGACTTACATCCATCCTTTCCACACGAGTCATCGCTACGCTAAAGACTCGCATGAGCAGTAAACTGTTAAACTCCAAATTGCCTTAAATGATGGTCGAAATGTTTATAGGTATAAACCGCCCATTCATCTGCAGTCATTTTCCCGAAGAAAGTGTGTTTTCTTCCCTCGGCACTTTGTTTTCCCGTCATGTAAAACCGATTGAGCAATTCACTTGCTTTTTTCTTTTCTGTTTCGAAATCTTTTTCTTCAGTTATCTTGAATGTCGGGTCAGTAGGTAATCCTTGCGCGTAGGGTTCTTTTCCGAGTATCACATTTTTGAAAAAAGGTCCGATGATGCGCGCCGATAATTTTCTCTTCGGTATAATATCACCCAATGCCACTTTTAGCGGCACTGAAATATGCGCCAGCACTTGCGCGTGCGTCATGGTGCCCCATTGCCTTTGGGAGGCAGGAGTTAATTTATTTAACCTATTTTGTATTTCTTCAAATGTTTGTGGGTCAAAAATAGTTTTCATTTGGCTAAATTGCTTTTTTGAATTTATATCTTAACCCCATTAAAATATACGAATCCTGATTGTATGTGAGAAAATAAATTCCTCTTGAAATAGATTTTAGATCTTGTAAATATCGCAAGCTTGCAATAGCTTCGAGCTGGTCGGATATTTTATAACCTATTCCTAATTCTACTATGGCACCTAAACTAAAGTTATAGAGAACGCCTTTATAATAAGGATCCTTTCGAGTACCTGTTTGGTTCCCGTTGGAATCAAGAACGGGAGAAATAATACTTGAGTTTAATAACAATGCAGGACAAAATCCAATGTTTCCTGCAAAAAAGATTTTGCTTCGCGTTCTGTAGCCGAATTTTAATGGCATTGACAAGTATCTTAGTTCGTAATTGAATGGCAATGTTTTATAGGGTATATATCTACTATTGGGATTGCGAGGATCAATTTGACTACCAAAGGTTAAATCTCGTTCAAATCCCCTTTCTTCATAAGCTAATTCTGCTCCAAAACTAAATCTACTTTTGAATTCATAATCATACGTAAATGCACTATAAATTCCTGATTGTGGGTTTGTATTAGAACCAATATCTGTTATACTCACATCAGCTGAAATGTACCCGGTTTTTATTCCGATATACTGGTTTTGCGCAGAAGTTGCGAAGCCGAATGAGAGAAGTATAAATGCTGTAATGATGGTTGATTTCATGGTTTTCTTTTTTTGCAAAAATAGTTGAAATAGTTAAATCAACCTAAACGATCTGTTGAATGATTTATTTTAAAGATAAATAGACTATACTTGCACCCGGATACGTTAAACGGTTCTACGAGAATTTTAGTGGGAACTCATAGATTTGCATCAAATATATAACGAAACTTGGAAAACACGAAATTTTTTAGCGAGTTGTTGAAACTCGGGGAAGACTGGCAAATAAAGAACATTGTTCGAGATGAGGCTAA
>CAILMK010000754.1 GCA_903835275.1 uncultured bacterium
AATACTTTTATTAGATGAACCTGAGACTCATTTGCACCCACAAGCTCAGGAGTTTCTATTATCTGAACTGATAAATATTACTCAAAATGATCGAAACAATATTGTCCTGTTTGCCACTCATTCAAATTATATGATTGATAAAAATAATCTTGGAAGGAACTTTAATGTGTTTAAAAAGACTGACTTTACACAAATTAAAGAATTTAGTAATAAGACCTCAAGTTATGCAAGTGTAACCTATGAGGTTTTTGATATACCATCTACTGATTATCATAATGAATTGTATTCTTACTTGCACGCCAAATATCAACAAGAGGATGAAAGTGATGAGAATAGAGAGAAAATTTCAAATTTCGATTCAAAATTCTTTGTGGAGAGGGAGAAAATAAAACCAAATAAGCCTTTAAAAAAACAGCCCAACAGGGCTTCTTTGCCAACTTTTATAAGAAATTGTATTCATCACCCCGACAATGGAGACACTTTTACTGTTAAGGAACTAAGAGCATCGATTGAAACAATGCTCAGGGTGATTCCAGAAAAAGTTTCTCTTTAGTAATAGGATGTTTATTGAATAAAAAGAGGAAACGGTACATTCTTTGGATGCAATAATGGCATTCAAAAACTGTTAGTGTTATCCTCTTAACATGAGTCCCATTCACCCAAAAGTAACCGCTTCCCGCAAAATCTTTACAACGGCGGTGGCCATTTTGTTATCTGTATCAAGTATAGGGTTGACTTCGGTTATTTCCAGTGCCTTGCAATTGGGCATATTGGTGAATGCCTTGAGGAGTTTTTTTGCCTGGTCCAGTGTGAGGCCGCCCGGTACAGGTGTGCCTGTGCCAACAGAAACAGATGGATCCATGCTATCCACATCAAAGCTGATATAGATGCCGTCGTAATCCGCAAAGTACGCGGTGACTTCCTCAATTACCTTTTCGATGCCTGGCTTTTTCAGGTGATCAGGCGTATAGTATTTAATGTTTTTTTCATGGATAATGTCCCATTCCTGCTCCTGCAGATCGCGTATGCCGATGTAGATAAAATCCTCCGGCAGCAGCTTCGGTGTGATCTTTTGCTTGCCGGTCATTTTTATTTTTTCCCAGCTTTTGATGACGTCATCCTTGAGCTTGCGGCGGGTGCGGTGCTCCGTATTATCCAACCCCAGGACCATTGCGACGGGCATGCCGTGCATATTCCCGGAAGGGGAGGTGTAGGGTGAGTGTATATCGCCATGCGCATCTATCCAGATAACGCCGAGTTTTTTATCAGGGTATGCCTCACGGAATCCGGCAATAAATCCCGCTGCATTGCTGTGGTCACCGGAAAGTATGAGGGTGGAATATCCTGCCTGCAATGCGGCGCACATTTTCTTGCAGATCTTGCGGTGAGTGGAGGCTATGAGCTTGATATACTTGGCGGATTTATTCTCGGGGCTGTATCTGTTGAGCATCGGTACCTTGATCTCATCCAGATGCAAACGCTCGAAAATATTGTAGAAATTATTGACCGCAGCAATCCTGATGGCATCGGGGCCCAGGCTCGCGCCGCGCACTCCGGCACCTAATTCGGAACTGCAAATCAGAATTTTTGTTCTTTGCATAAAATTTATGAGTAATTTCGACCGCAAATTAACGCCAAAAACGCCTTATTGGTAAATGAAGACAAAGTATTCTGATCTCATAGATCAAACATTCGATTTTCCTTCCTTCGACTTCGGTCTTGCTAATGACCAACTTACCTTCCATGGAATTCCTTTAACGGAGGTCGCGGAAAAATTCGGGACGCCATTAAAATTAACATACCTTCCTAAAATAGGCTCTCAAATTGAGAAAGCACGCAAGCTTTTTGGCGATGCCATGAAGAAATGCAACTACAATGGCGATTATTATTATTGCTACTGTACCAAGAGTTCGCATTTTTCCTTTGTGATGAATGAAGTGCTGGACCACAAGGCGCATCTGGAAACATCCTCGGAGTTTGATATTGACCTCATCGGGCATTTGTACAGGCAAAACAGGATCACCAAACAGACGCATATCATTTGCAATGGCTACAAGCTGCCTGGCTACGTGAATAAAATAGCGGGTCTTATAAACGATGGATTTGAAAATGTAGTACCGATTCTTGATAACCTGGACGAACTGGATCATTTTCTTAAAGTGGTGACGGGTACCTTTCAGGTAGGCATACGCATAGCGGCGGAAGAGGAACCGAACTTTGAATTTTATACGTCCCGACTGGGAATTCGTTATAGCGATATACTTCCTTTTTACAAGGAGAAAATTGCTGATAATCCGAAGGTGAATTTGAAAATGCTTCACTTTTTCATCAATACGGGCATCAAGGACGATGCGTATTACTGGTCCGAATTGAACAAGTGCATTAATGTGTATTGCGAACTGAAAAAGATCTGCGAAAGCCTTCGTGCCTTTGATATAGGCGGCGGATTCCCCGTGCCGAACCTGCTGACGTTTGATTACGATTACGAGTACATGACCAATGAGATTGTACAGAATATAAAAAATGCATGCGATTCCAACAAGGTGGATACGCCGGATATCTTCACTGAATTCGGCTCCTTTACCGTGGCGGAAAGCGGCGCGGCGATTTATAGTATCATCGCGGAGAAGAAGCAAAATGATAATGAGAAATGGTATATGATCGATAGCTCTTTCATTACCACGCTCCCTGATACCTGGGGCATCGGGCAGCGTTTTATTTTACTGGCTGTAAATAACTGGGATAAGGAATACCAGCGCGTCAACCTTGGCGGGCTTACCTGCGATAGCCAGGATTATTACAATGCAGAAGTGCATGTCAACCAGGTGTTTCTTCCCAATCCGAATGATGGCAGCAAGGTGTTCTTAGGATTTTTCCATACAGGCGCTTATCAGGAATCCTTGGGTGGCTACGGTGGCATACAACATTGTCTGGTGCCTGCTCCGAAACATATTCTGGTGGATAAAGATGAGAATGGTGAATTTACCTACGAAGTATATGCCGAGCAGCAAACTTCTGAATCTATGATGAAGATACTGGGGTACGAAATGAAATAATTACGAATTACGAATTTTTAATATTAAATATCTATCCACCGCGGCGGACTAAAAAGAAACGAAGAAAGGATAAAAGAGAACTTCACTCATTTAATCCCGCAAGGGATAAATTTCCCCTCCTGATTTTAGGAGGGGTGTCCGAAGGACGGGGTGGTTAATAAGGGCAAATTTATAATTCAGCACTTAAGCCTTCCGTGAATACTATTTTTCGGCAGAAATATCCCATCCAGTAGCCGATAAGCGTACCAAGCATTCCTCCGCAAATAACATCGAGCGGGAAATGTACTCCCACATATACTTGTGAAAAACATATCAGCGCCGCCCACGGAATAAGTGCGTACGGCAGCCATTTTATCATCTTACCCAATACGCTTATGAGGAAAAATGCGATAGCAAAATGATTGGTGGCATGTGTGGAAGGGAAGCTGAATCCCGGTCCGCAATCCACGAGCATACGGATATGTCCTGCCATAGTGAAATCAGCACAGGGACGTGGATGTTCAAAGTAATATTTCAGTACATGCGCACTGAGCTGGTCGGAAATAAAAATAGTGACGCCTGCAAATAAACAAATAATCAAGGTCTGCTGTTTCTTGAAATTGATATACAGAAATGCCCCGAAAAATACATACAGCGGAACCCAGATAATCGGTTGCCTCACTACCGGCATGATTGCATCGAAAAAGCCATTGGCAAGACCGGAATTGACCCACTCAAAGGCACTCTTGTTCCATTCGCTGATAGTATATGCCAGTTGATCCGCGCTCATGCCTGCAAATTACTTTTTTTTGCGATTAAAATGAGCCTTTCCGAACTGCTTTCATTAAAAGTTTCGAGTTTATAATTTCCGAAAACGGCCTTAATCTCCAGTCCTGCGGCGGCGAAATATTTTTCAAAATCATTTTTATCAAGGAGCTTTACACGCTCCGAAAAATGGTATTCCTCGCCTTCATCATCCACAATAATATCCTTGATGATAAATTTATTTTCTATGTGCTTTCGGATATCAAAATGGACTTTTTCACAGGTGCTTTTGCTATGGGGATGGATCTCTCTTGCCACTTTCGTGGAATTGAGATAATCGATCACGAAACATCCCGAATCTTCAAGCGCATTGCGGACATTGCAAAGGGTTTTTATATCCTCTTCTTCTGTGTCAAAATAACCAAAACTGGTGAAGGCATTGATGATGGCTTTGTATTTCCCGCCTGGGAAAGGCTCGCGCATATCGTGTACCATGAAGTGCAGAGTTTCGCATGCGGATTTTTGTGCTTCTGCAATACTATCCTCGGCGAGGTCAATGCCCGTAACGTCCAGTCCTTTGGAGGCAAGGTATTTCGAGTGCCTTCCCCTGCCACAGGCAAGATCAAGGACTTTATCGCCTTTTTCGAGAGAAAGATATGCGATCAGGTTATCCAGGAATACACTCGCTTCCTCGTCGTTCCTGTGACGATAGAGCATTTTATAATAGGGAGTCCCAAACCAATCTTTAAACCAAGCCATTGTAATCAATTACGAATTACAAAATTACGAATTACGAGCGGAATGAACGAATGGATAATCAAATACATCCATATCGGTGCAAAATTACGTCCGCCGCGGCGGAACGAGCGGAATGAACGAATATTGGTGAAAATGAACGGTTTTAAGATGAAATTAGATAATTTTACGGGAAATAAATCGTTAAGAAATTCGTGAGATACCTGATTCTAATATTGATATTGTTTTTGGTAGGAGGGTGTGGTCGTTATACACAAGTTTATTCTCGTCATGGATGTACAAGCTATTGCAGATCGCTGAATAATGTGTTTTTAACGAGTACTACTTTTCATTATAGAATACGAAGAGTTTGCAGGGATACAGTAACAGGAAAAATTATTTCAAGGGCTCTCATCAAGGGTTATAGTGGTTGTTTTGAAAGCGATTATTATTTCATGAGAGAAAAAAGTTATTATAGTAATGGGAATATTTATAGAAAGAGAAAACTAATTATATCCAAATTAGAACTTGATGAACATAGTAGGATTTATAATACCAAATATTATTCTGTTTCAGGCAAAGATTCCGTTTCAACAATTGATACGTTGAAAACTGCCGGTAGATGGCCATGGCGTTAATCAACTCACTCCCTCAACATTTCACTCCTTCAACAACTCCAACACTTTAGCCTCAATAAAATCTCTGACTTCTCTAAACTCAATTTCATTCATATCCCGCGGATCGGGAATCGCCCAGTCGTCACGGTGTTTGGCGCGTACATAAGGGCAGGCATCCCCGCATCCCATGGTGATGACATGATCGTATTCTATATCCGGAATTTCATCCAGGCTTTTTGAATTGTGGGTGCTGAGATCATAATTCAATTCCTTCATAGCAGCAATTGCCTTCGGATTTACTTTTCCTGACGGACGGGAACCCGAACTATATGCGTTCACAGTATCCTTCCCATGAATGATGGCGAATGCCTGCGCCATCTGACTGCGGTTTGAATTTTCAATACAAACAAAGAGAATATTCTTTTTCATAATGTGTTATTTAAGTAGAGACGTAGCATGCTACGTCTCTACAAAGCGTTGCAAATATTTACCTCTCGATTCTCGTTAATTTCACTTCAAAACCCTATTCACTCCCACAGCCATAATCGCCCCCGCAAAAGGCGCCGTTAAATACACCCATAAAAATTCTGTATGTCCGCTGATTAATGCCGGTGCCAATGAGCGTGCCGGATTCATGGATGCACCGCAAATAGGTCCGGCAAAAGCTGCTTCCATGGCAACAATTCCGCCGATGGCAATTCCTGCCATGATGCCTGTTTCCTTGGATCCCGTTGCTACGCGGATGATCACGAACATCAATATAAATGTGAGGATAATTTCCAGTATAAATGATTGCATTGCTGAACCTGATGGAAGGGTGGCGCCAAGGAATTCATTGGCAGGAAACATTGCATGGACTACCACACTTGCGAGTATGGCCCCTGCTATCTGGCTCACAACATAAGGAACAATATCCTTATAAGGAAACTTTCCAAGCAAACTGAATCCTAATGTCACTGCCGGATTCAAGTGTGCTCCTGATATATCACCGACGGAATAGATCATTCCTGCAACGATAATTCCGAAGGTTAATGATACCCCGAGATGACTTACCCCGCCGCCTGTAACCTGATCAATAACGATGGCGCAGGTACCGCAAAAAACCAGTGCGAATGTGCCGACAAATTCAGCGAAATATTTTTTCATTGTGCTTCTTTTATGAATGCTTTTATCTTTTCTTTAATCTGGTCGCGGATTTTGCGAATTTGCTCCAGCTTTTCTTCAATGGTGCCTGTGAATTTTGAAGGGTCATCAAAAGACCACGAAAGGCGTTGGCTCATTCCGGGAAAGATGGGGCAACCTTCGTTTTCAGCATCGCTGCAAACGCTAATTATATATCCATAGAAGCGACCTTCCTTGAAATAATCAAAAACACTGTGCGCTTTTTTATGCGAAATATCAATGCCATCTTCTGCCATTACTTTTACAGCAAGTGGATTCACTTCAGTTGCTTTCATTCCTGCACTCTCGGCTTCGAATTTGTCACCGGCAAGATGATTCAGGTAGGCTTCCGCTATCTGACTACGGAATGCATTATGTACGCAAATAAATAATACTCGTGTTTTCATATTTTATGCCATTTCATTATGTGTTTGTCCCAATGAACCAAGGCTTACTTTTTTCTTTTTTGATTCACCGGGAACGCAACATGCTTCCTGAGATCCCGTCTCAAACCTTGGATCGTTGAATTCCGCATCCTCATGAAAATAATACACTTCCCAATGGATACCGTCAGGATCTATCACCCAGAATTTATCCTGGTAGGCATAGCAACAACTGGTGCCCATTTCTTCTTTTGTTTTTAATCCGAGTTTTTGAACAAGAAGCATTTTATCCAATAAAGCACCCGGCGTTTCCACCTGAAAACCGACGTGCCCGAATTGCG
>CAILMK010000755.1 GCA_903835275.1 uncultured bacterium
AAACCTACGAGGTCTTTGCTTTTCAAAAGAATTTCCTCTATAGATTTATTGCTGCGAGGTATTTTTCGCTCAATGGTTTATTCACGTATTTATAAACGTAAGGATTGGTGGATGCCTTGTCTATATCAACCGGACTGATGGAAGATGAAA
This sequence comes from uncultured bacterium, assembly GCA_903835275.1. Classification (GTDB taxonomy): domain Bacteria; phylum Bacteroidota; class Bacteroidia; order CAILMK01; family CAILMK01; genus CAILMK01. Next base: position 151 of record CAILMK010000755.1, read on the forward strand.
GCACTATGACTTTACAATCATCCTTGATGTGGCCGTGGTCTTTTGCAATGAGGTCAAATTCCTCGAGGAAGCCGAAGCCATCCATCACAGGCATATTGAGATCCAGAAAAATTATTTCCGGCATCGGCTCATTATTAGCCAATGCATTTTTAATATATTCAAGAGCCGCCGGCCCTGAATTTTTAACAATAACCTTGTTTGCAAAATTGCATGAGGTGATCATCCTCTCATTAATGAAATTATCAATTTCATTTTCATCAATGAGAAGTGCCATTTGATATTTTGCGTCTTGTGCGTCAGATTTCTTCATTATTCAGCCTTATAGTCTTTATTCAAAATTATTAATTAAAAATGGTAGGAATGTCTATTACAAATTTTGTACCTATTTCAGGTTCGCTTTCCATGTGTATGCTTCCTCCCAGTTTTTCAACTCCGTTTTTGACGATGTATAAACCAAGGCCCGTACCCTTGGAGTCAATATGCCCGCGGTAAAACATGTCAAATATTTTTTCGTGAATGTTGTAGGGAATTCCCACACCATTATCATCTACAATGATCCTGATTCCTGTGTGATAGGTGCAAATAACAAGATCAAATATATTTACATCTTTTGTGCTATCCTTGTATTTAATGGAATTATCAATAGTGTTATGAATTACTGCAGAAAGAATCTTTTTATCCGATACAAAATTAAGCCCCGCTTCCACCCTTATGGTAAACTTCATTTTCTTCAGATCTTCCTGTGGAGAGATGGAATGGAGGATACTATCCACCAATGTTTCCATCGCAATGGATTCAGTATATATTGCATTTTCCTTGATCCTGACGATCTCCAAAAGATCCGTAAGTATGGAATCGAGCCTGTGAACGCTTTTTGAAATCAGTTCAATATAGTTCAGGCTTTCGGGATCCAGTATTTCAGTTCGCGCAAGATTTGCAAGCCCCTTGATGGAGGCCACGGGACCGCGCAGGTCATGTGATAATTTGTAGATAAACGTATTTAATTCCTGGTTGATTGCCTTCAACCTTTTTTCTGTTTTTTTCACTTCCGTGATGACAGAATACGTACCCATACTGCCTATCACTTTTTCTTCATCATCCTGGATGGGAATTCCATTCACCATGGTCCATACAAGCTCACCGTTTTTGCGCAGTATTTGCAATTCGTACTGATCGCCGATGCCTTCCTTGCGTAGAAGCACCTTGGATTCCATCATGATCCTATCCTTGCCGGCAATGAGAAAATCAGAATAGATTCTTCCCACAAGTTCATCGTAGGAATATCCTGTTAATTCACAAAAACTATTGTTTACGTAAAGGATCTTATCGTTGTTGTCAGAATATAGTACACCCTCGTGCATTGCCTCGATGAGGCGCTTGAAATTTTCATCGCTCAGATCAGTTGAACGTTGCCTGGACGAAGCCTTGGGGGTTTCAGGCAACAAGAACCGCATCCCGTCTTCCTGTTTAAAATGTTCCATACTCTCTTGTACAATATGAGGGATACCGGATTATTTACCCGAACCTACATTGTGGGGGCAGTTGTGTAAGCCGAATCAGAACTTGATTACTTCAAGTGCTTTTTCGGACAAGGGTTTGTTCAAAAATTTATTCACCAATCTACTGCTATTAGCACGGTTAAGATCTTTAAAACTTTCCGAACTTGACAGCATTATTATTTTACATGTATCCTTGATAAGATCAGGGAGTTTATCATATTCATCCAAAAATCCGAAGCCATCCATAACAGGCATCATTATATCAAGGAAAATAACTTCTGGAAGGCTATCTGCCTTTTTGCATTCCGTTTTCAAGTATTCAAGCGCAGCAGATCCTGATAGTTTTTCTATCGTCTCCTTCGCAAAATGAGTTTTGGTTATGAGCTTGGAATTAATAAAATTGTCAATTTCACTGTCATCCACAAGTAAAACTTTCTTATAGCGGTATTCTTCCATTCCTTTGTCTGGGTCTTAAAGAGGTAAATATAAAACTTATAATTGCGTTCTCCAAAAAATTACTAAAAAAATATTTAGCGCAAGCCTCTTGTCTCACACTAAATTGTTAGTAATTAGCATTTTAATCTGGCTAAAGATGGGCTTTCTTTTTGAAGCATGTCCTTCTAAAATGGGCTTTTTTTCTTTAAAAAGCCTTAATGCAGAATTTTTCACCAAGGAAAAACTGTATGTTTCCTCCGGTGAAAATTCTGTTAAAAGCTATAAATAAACCTGCCGGCAACATTCATTTCTTATGCCGCCTTTGCATGTCTTAATCTTGTAAGTTCTTCTTCCAGTTCTTTCACTACCCTATCCGTCATTTTTTCAGCCTTTATGATCATTTCCTCAATGATTGCTTCATTAATAATGTCGCTGGAGTTTTTTTCAATACTCTGGAAGATGCCACTCATTTCCTGCACACCGATAAATCCGGGTGATGGCTTCAAACGGTGAGCAATGTTCTTTATTTTAACCCAGTCCTTTTCCGGGAATGCCAGTTTCATTTCCTGTATTGCAGGTGGAACCTGGGATACAAACATCTGTATCATCTCGAGGACAAATTCAGGGCTTCCGTCTGAAAGCTGGTAAAGGTAGTCGAGGTTGCACAGTCTGAGTGTACTCTCGCCTGATTCATCTAATATTTTCATAGTATCGTTTTCAATTTGTTTCTTTCTTACAAGAGCCGCCATCTTGGCATATAATGTATTTGAATTATACGGCTTGGAAATATAATCATTCATGCCGGCTTCAAAACATCTCTTTGATTCACCATTGAGGGCGGATGCCGTCAGGGCAAGAATTGGAATATCGCGTTTTGGATATTCCATGCGGTGACGTATATATTCCGTAGCCTGGTATCCATCCATTTCAGGCATCTGGATATCCATCAGTATAATATCATACGTACCGGCGTGAAGTTTTTCTATGGCTATCCTGCCGTTTTCCGCGGATACTACTTTACAACCAACATTGTCCAGCACTTTTTTAGCGACCAACTGATTGATCGGATTATCTTCCACCAATAATACGCGGAGTCCTTTCAGGAATTCTATTGAGTCAGCAACATCCAGGTGACCTTCTCCTCCTTCCCTTTTGGAAGTTTTCCTGAAGAACTTCAATGAAAATCCGAATACGCTACCTTCGTTGATCTTACTATCCACCCATATTTTTCCATCCTGCAATTCCACCAGTTTCTTGGTGATCGTAAGACCCAAACCTGTACCTCCGAACTTACGTGTGGTATTATTGCTTGCCTGTGTAAAGCTTTCAAAAATGCTGTCCTTTTTATCTTCCGGAATACCAATCCCTGTATCACGTACAAGGAATTCAAGTTCCATATCTTCAGTACCTTCCTTAAGAATATTGACCTTTAAAGCAACTGAACCCTGCTCTGTAAACTTAATGGCGTTGCCAATTAAATTCATCAGGATCTGGTTCAAACGCACTGAGTCACCAACTATAAATTCAGGCAGACTGCTATCCACTATGCTTTCAAGCAGGATGCCTTTCTGGATGGCCTTCGGCTTTAATATTTCAAGAATGAATTTAATGGTTTCCTTTAGGTTGAAACTGGCTTTTTCAAAAGTCATTTTACCTGCTTCAAGCTTGGAGAAATCAAGGATGTCATTAATGATGACAAGCAGGTTATCCCCGGAAGCTTTTATCGCACTTACATACTCCCTCTGCTCCTGATTCATTTCAGAATTGAGCATTAGTGATGAAAGGCCGATGATGCCATTCATAGGAGTACGTATTTCATGGCTCATGTTGGCAAGGAACTGTTCCTTTACCTTTACACTTTCTTCAGCCAGTATTTTATTACGCCTTAATTCACTTTCTACGGTTTTCCATTTAGTGACATCCTGAACAGTACCGATGATCTTTTTTATTTTCCCGTCGGATTCATATACTACATGTCCCTGGCTATATGCAAAAAGATATTCGCCATTTGGCTTTATGATCCTGAAATCAAAATTAAACCTGCCACTTGGTTTAGCCTCCCTGATGGAAGCATGAATTTTTCTGCGGTCTTCAGGATGAATTGCTTCAAGGGCTTTCCTGTAGGTTGCCACAAAATTTTCCTTGTCCACGGAAAAAATATTATATACCTCATCAGACCAGTAAATATCAAATGAGCTGCAAAAAAATTCCCAGTTACCTATATGGGCAATTCTTTGCGCTTCCATCAGTCTTGCCTGGCTGACCATGAGGGCTTCCTCTGTTTCCTTTCTTTGTTTTTCTGATTCCTGTATCCTTATAATATTCCTGATGGTTTGTGAAAGCCCATCCGGAGTCAGTAACTTTTTAGTGATATAATCCATGGCTCCCGCCTTCATCATTTCAACAGCAAGATTTTGATCCCCCTGTGAAGTAACGACAACGATCGGAGTAAAATTATCCGTTTGCCTGATTTGCTTGAGCAAGCTGAGCCCGTCAGTGCCGGGCAATAAATAATCAAGGAAAATGCAATCAAACTCCTGCTTTTTTAACAAGGCAAGGGCTGTTTTATCATCCTCCGCCGTGCAGACTTCTGCATTTATGTTTGCCGCGCGAAGTGACCTTCGGAAACTCAGGCGATCAAATTCATCATCCTCTATTTGTAATATTCTAAAAACATTTCCCATTTTGTATAGGTTCTAATCTTATAATGACTTTATTATGGGATTCTACTGGATTTTCAATTG
>CAILMK010000756.1 GCA_903835275.1 uncultured bacterium
GGGGCGTATGGCCATACGCCCCTACGGACGCATTTGACGCTTTATACCTTTCCCGCGCTGCCGCGCGCCCTCTCCATTAAGAGAGGGATGATCAATTTAGGAGTTCTGAACTTGGGTAAGGGTTGATCCTCCGCGGCGGACCTACCCTATTCAGAAGACATGGCACACAGAATACACTGATTAGACTGATGTTTTATTTGCATGAGGTTTTAAGTTTTTCGCAAGCTTCTTCGCTACCCAATTTGCATGCCTTACCCAAATCTTGGCAGGCACTTGACTTATCTCCAATCTTCAATTTTGCAATTCCTCTATTATATAGCCCCTCTTTGAATTCATTGTTATTTTTCATTGCGCTGTCATAATCACTTATTGCACTCTTGTAATCAGAAAGGACAAATTTAACCCTTCCCCGATCACAATAGTTAGCACCTGTTGGACTAATTTTAATGCTTTTGTCAAAATCTTTTAAGGCTCCTTTAAAATCTGCTAGTTCCATCTTCACCAATCCCCTTAAATGATATAAGTCTCCAATTTCAACATCTCGACTAGTATCGCCATATGTTTCAGCAGCAATAGTATATTCAGTTAATGCGCCTTTAAAATCATTTAGTTTTTCTTTTAGATATCCAAGGGAAAAATGGATACCGGCAATACCATTTACGGACATTGTATTCTTGTATAATTCAACGGACTTGTTGTAGTCATCGATAGCTTTCTTATATTCCAATAATTCCCCATAAGCGAAAGCTCTTCTCCTATAAATATTAGGATATTTAGGATTTAGAAATATAACTTTATTTAAATCTTCCACACAACCTTTCCAATTACCATCTAACCTTCTAAGCTCTGACCGCTGAATATATGCATCAATATTCGTTGAGTCCATCTGTAAAACCTTTCCAAATTCTTCTATAGCTAGTGGTTGATAATAATGTATGTTAACCATTGCAAGATTAAAATGAGCTTGGAGGCTTTTAGGACAAAGGTTAACTATTCTCTGGAAATCGTGAGCAGCATCGGAATATTCATTAGCTTGAAACTCTGCTCTCGCCCTGTTTCCATAAAGAGAAGTATCCTGACTATTCAGTTTTATTGCTGCATTAAAATCCTTGATTGCGCCTTTGTAATCACCTTTTTTAGACTTCGAAATCCCTTGTTGCTTAAAGTCCTCAGATGATTGCTGACAAGATTCGAAGCCGATTGCTGAGAAGAATAAAAAAATAAATAATGGTTTCATTTTCAGGATTGATTTATCTGACAAAAGTATTAAAAAATTCTTTCATTTGCCCTCTCAGACTGAAAGAAGCATACATGCAGTGTTTTGATAAAGCTTTGGTATTGTATAATACTTGCAAACTTTATCTGTCGCACTGGCAAGTTTCCTCCTGAATGACAACACTATTTTTTCTGAGGACTGTCGTCCGTCGACTGTGGACTTTCACTCCTAAAACATCAGCGTTATCCCCACACTTGGCAGTATCGGCAGCTGGTTGATGGTTTGGTAGGTAGCGCGGTTGAAGTAAAATACATTGGCGCGGTCATACACATTGGTGATGGTGGCATTGAGGCGCAGCTCGCGGGAGCGGCTGTATGAATATGTTTTCTGAAGAGATACATCCAGCCTGTGGTAGTCGGACAGCCTTCCTGTATTGATCATGTTATTGTATAGAACGCCCAGCTGCCCGTTGGTGGTGGTGTAGTTGGTGGCTACGCCGTTCGGAAAAGTTTGCTGGTCATAAAAGCCCGCTGTTTTCGTGAACGGGAATCCCGTTCCGAAGGAAAAACGTGAATTGAATTCCCAGCTGCGGTTCTTACCAAAGGAATAGGATGCCAGGAGATTTACAGTATGCCTCCTGTCCCAGTTGGTAGGATATACCTGCAGACTATCATTGCGGGTTACGTATCCGAGGGAATAGGTGATCCAAACATAGAAAGGTTTTTTATCGTACACAAGCTTGACGTCCATTCCGTACGCTTTGCCGCTTTCCAGGATATAATCTTCACGCAGGATCTCAGGTTTGCTGATAAAGCTTACAGTGTTATCGTAAATTTTATCAGGATTCAGATTGGTAAGTTGCGTAAAATCCTTGACGTATGCTTCCAGGTTCATGGTGATGTTCCTTCCGAAATCCATTTCAAATCCGCCTACTGCATGGATGGATTTTTGCAACACACTGGTGGTAGCCTGACCATTGAAGTGCGTAGGAATATTATCAGGATCCGCAATGAAACCGTAAAAAAGATTGACTACATCACGGTCACTGGAAACGCTCATCAGGTTTTGTGAATACACTCCGCCAGCCACTTTGACGCGGATATGATCGGTAAGTACATATTTTATTCCAAGGCGCGGTTCATAGGATATCTCAGACTGGGATGCATAATAATTCACCCTTATTCCCGGATCCAGCACCCATCTGTTGATCACTTTTGTATAGTTGGCAAATGCCCCAAGTTCCGTGGAGAAATCCTGTTCGGATACGTTCACTGCAGCGGCATTGTTAAAATCGAAACTGGTATTGAATGCAAGCAGGTTAATCCCATATTTAAAAACATCCTTCCCTGCATAATTGATAAAATTTATATTTGCCTCAAAGGTGCCGATGGAGCTGTTGCTTGGTTTTATTGTTGGTATTGTTTCAGAAGAAGAATAACCGGAAAGCGCAATTGTTCCTTCCATAATGGTGGACGTAAGCGATGGCACCAAAAGGAATTTGGTACCCATACCATAAGAGTTCCATCCATAGGATGCTGCATTGGTGAAATCAACATTATCCCTGTAATTAAATCCAAAAAAGCTGATATTGCTTCCGCCTGCACCGGTGA
>CAILMK010000757.1 GCA_903835275.1 uncultured bacterium
AAGTGAATTTTGCCAAGGACGGTACTTATGATGTTACCGTTGAAGGCGAACTTAGCATGCATGGAGTTACAAAAAACGTTTCCGAACCGGGTACTATAGAAGTAAAAGGCGGCGAAATCAATGCAAAATCAAGTTTTAATGTTGTTCCCGAAGACTATAAGATCGAAATTCCCGGAGTTGTAAGGGAAAAGATCGCCAAGACTATCCCTATAAAGGTGGATATGAACTATAAACCCATGAAATAAGGGTTTCGTAGTCAAATACATAAAATTAAAAAATTCATTTATTACAGGCGAGGGGTATAAAACCCCTCGCTTTTTTATTGAGCTTTATTATTTGGCAGGTTTCGGAAAATCGTCAGGCCTTTAATTTTAAAGGAAATTGGCTTAATAGTTCGCTGAATTCCATCTTGAGGAACTAATTACCCGTAATTTTGTAGTTCATTCCTCATGCAAACGAAAAATATACGCCACCTATCCAGGGAAGAAATATCCGCTGAATTAACTTCTTTGGGAGAACCTGCTTTCCGTGCCAAGCAAATATGGCAATGGCTGTGGGAGAAAAACGCTTCCGGCTTTGAGGAAATGTCCAATTTACCGAAGGGCCTACGTGATAAGCTGGCGGAAAATTTCAGCATTTTCAAGATCACTATTCAATCCAAACAGGTCAGTTCCGATGGTACTATCAAGTTGGGATTCACCTTATATGATGGTGAAATAGTGGAAGGCGTGCTCATTCCGGCAGATGACAGGATGACTGCCTGTATTTCTTCGCAGGTGGGTTGCAGCCTTTCCTGCTCCTTTTGCGCCACGGCAAGCCTGCCGAGAAAACGAAACCTTTATTTTGATGAGATCTACGACCAGGTGGCCATCATCAATAAAATAGCCCTGGAGCATTACTCCAAAAAACTGAGCAACATAGTATTTATGGGCATGGGTGAACCTTTGCTCAACTATTCCAATGTTATCAAGGGCATTGAAAGAATCACCGCGGACGATGGTTTGGGAATGGCTCCCAAGAGAATAACTGTATCTACCGCCGGGATTGCAAAAATGATCCACAAGCTTGCGGATGATGATGTAAAATTCAACCTTGCCCTTTCCCTCCATGCCGCAACGGATGAAAAAAGGGATAAGATCATGGCCATCAATGAAACCAATAACCTGGCGGCACTAAAGGAAGCACTTATCTATTTCCATGATAAAACCGGTACCCGCATCACCTTGGAATATGTAATGCTTAGTGGTTATAACGATATGAAGGAAGATGTTGTGGAACTTGTAAAGTTTTGCAGGAATGTTCCCAGCAAGGTAAATCTGATAGAATACAATCCGATTGAAAACGGGCTTTTCAAAAAATCCTCGGGCAATGCACTACACCGTTTCAAGGATTATCTGGAAGATAATCATATCATTGCAAATATCCGGAGAAGCCGGGGAGAAGACATTGACGCAGCCTGTGGCCAGTTGGCAAACAAAGAACTGGCTAAAGCGGAACTCGCTGATTCATTGGCACAAAGCAAATAGCATCACAATTTTTTTGGATTTTCAGCGTTACGATTAATAAAATGATTATTTTTGCCATTCTTAAAAGCAATTTGTCAAAAAATGAACGGAAATAAAGCACTTGCTATGTGCGGTAAAACACTGCTAACCGCATTACTAATCCTAGGATTAAAAGCTACAACTTTTGCCCAAACAACATGGAATGTGGGTATCATCGGTGGTGGGCAATACGTTAACATGAGCTGGGATGGTCCCAAGACTGTGAAAATGTATGATACCTCCAAAGCCGGTGCTTCATTCAAAACATGGAATGGCAGATTCAGTTATGAGGCGGGTATTACTCAGGAGCTTCGCTTCGGTGATTACTTTTCCGTCCAGTTAGATGCAATGTATTCCGCACGCGGAGCATGGCACGTGAATTCAGATTCATCCACTGATTATTACGATAAAGTGGTTTATCACCATTCTTCCCGTGATGAATCTTTTCAATACGCTGACGGGCATTTGCTCTTTAAATTTAACCTTCCTATCGGGTATGAGCGTATTATACCTTATGATAAGCCGGGCAAAAGGGTATTCCTGAGCATTTATGGTGGCCCTTATTTCAGCTACCTGCTTGGATACACTTCAACAGGTTATTCCGATACACTTCAAATTGCAAGGGTCAATCGCGATTCGATTATCAAGTCATCCGTTGACCGCACTACTTATACATTCAGTAACTTTAATAATAAGGTTCGTAACATGGATCCGGTTTTGAAAACCGATATCGGTTTTACCCTTGGTATGGGCATTAACTTCCTTGTTGGAGAGGGTGGAACCTTTGGAATTGATTTCCGCTATTCCACCGGATTGGGTAGCATAGATAATTTCATGTACGGTACCAGGACAGTGGCGCAAAATGATGATCCGACCAAAACGGCAATCGTATACAATTACGCCAATGTAATGCACAGCGGCATGTGGCAGGCACTGCTTAGTTATAAGATCAGGCTTGCGGGAGCAGGACAAAACAGAAACTTCTAATCTGCCCCTTTGAATTTTAATTCGATACAATGATTATACAAAGGGCGGAATAATATCCGCCCTTTTTTATTTTTTGAATTGACGGCAATCAATTAAACCACATGAAACGGGCACTAATCGTCACATCTATTATTTTAGGGCTGGCTTCCTGCAAATCCCCCAGAAAGGAAGCCGATGCACTGGATAAGAAATTCCATGAATATTGGAAAAACAGAACCAGTCTGGATATAACCAAGGCACATGAACTTGACGAATCCTATAAAAGTTTCTTTGCAAAATACCCTAACGATACAATACTGCCCGGACTGCTTTACCAGGATGCCCAACTGAACGTTACCTGCCTCCAGGATAATAAGGAAGCGGTAAAATTGCTCGATAAGATCCTTACTGATTTTCCAAAGCACAGGCGCACCCCGGAGATCTTATTCTTTGAAGGATTCATCTATGAAAATAACCTGAAAGATACTACTAGTGCCATCAATAAATATGGCCGAATTATTCAGGAATACCCAGCCCATCCCCTATCCAAACAAGCTGAATTCTGCATTAAATCCATCAGAAATCCCAATATGCAATTGGCTAACTAGGCTTTTGACTATTTAGTATCCCCCGAAATCCCGAATCATGTCCAGAAAGAACAGTGTAAAAATGACCGAAATAAAGGTCATGCCCAATGTATTCGAAGACCAGGAAGTGATGAAAGGCGACTGGTATAATACCTATTTCGGAAATGGACATCCCATTGTATTGGAGCTGGGCTGCGGACGTGGTGAATATACCATCAGCATGGGCAGCCGTTTTCCTGAAAAAAATTATATCGGAATTGACATCAAGGGCCCGAGAATTTGGAAAGGTGCGAAAGCCGCCCTTGCAGCAGGCTTGAAAAACGTAGCTTTTGCCCGTTTCAGGATAGAATACATTACTGAATATTTTCCGGCAGAAAGTGTTTCGGAAGTATGGATACCCTTTCCGGATCCATTCCCACGGAATAGCAAATCCGGCAGAAGGCTAACCTCACCGGAATTTCTTGCGCGTTATAAACCCATCCTCAAACCGGGAGCTATTCTTCATTTCAAAACAGACTGCACCCCCCTTTACGAATGGACGCTGGAAACCTATAAGGAAACAGGCATAGATATACTTGCCTACACCGATGACCTGCATCATTCCGAATACCTTGATGAGAATACAAGTATCCCCTCCAAATACGAAGGCATTTTCATGGCCAAGGGCGAAACAATAAAGTATATCCGGTTCAGGATTAACTGATCTTATTTAACGTGAGTTCGGGATAAATTTTTTCTATTCTGTTAGAACTTATAGTCCTGTCAGGACTATAAGTTTGGTAGAATTATTAATTCCACTTTTTTAAAACTCCGCCGATGTGTCCGCCTAAGGCGGACAC
>CAILMK010000758.1 GCA_903835275.1 uncultured bacterium
AAGGGCAACCACAAGGGTTGCCCCTACAAAAAAATCATCTCCTCATCGCATCCAGAAATATCCCCGTAGCTACGGCGGCGTTCAGGGATTCCGCTTGCCCGAAGCGGGGAATATGAAGCTTTACGTCGCAAATATCCAGTATTTCAGTGCTTAATCCATTGGATTCATTGCCAATGACCAGAACACCTCTTCCCTTAAAATCCTTATATTCATGCAGGTTCAGGCTTCCCTCCAATGCCGCAGCGTATTTGGGTACAGTGCAGTTGGAAAGGAATTCCTTTAAATCCGCATAATGTACACGCACCCTGAAAAGGCTGCCCATGCTTGCCTGCACCACCTTGGAATTATAGGCATCGGCACAATCTTCGGTGCAAAATATATCAGTTAGCCCATACCAATCGGCAATACGAATTATTGTCCCGAGGTTTCCGGGGTCACGAATGCTTTCAAGGCCAATACTTAAGCCTTTAATTTCAGGGATTTTATTTTCAGGAATAACGGCAATTGCCAGCACTTCATTGGGTGTGCTTAGTTCGCTGATCTGTTCAAGTTCCTTTTCAGTGACCTGTTGAAAAATATTTTCGTCACTCAAAAACTGTCGGTTTTCAGTGATCCAGCTATTTAAGGCATATATTTTGTTTATTTGTAGGCTTGAATGCAGTAACTCATGTAGTATTTTTGCACCTTCGCATACAAATAGGCCTGATTGCTTCCTGTTTTTTTTCAGGTGCAGGCTGCGAATAATTTTTATCTGCTGTTTTGAGAGCATATTCTTACTTAATAAAGACAATCTGTTTAGCGCTTATGCTTGGACTTGCACTGACGCAACAGTCTTGCAGCATCCGGCATTATATTCCCAAGAATAAGTTTCTGGTCAACAAAGTTAATGTTAAGGGCGAACCTAACGGCATGAATGAGGCCCTTTATAATTTATCCAAGCAAAAACCCAATGCCCGTTTATTATTTGTTTTCCGATGGAATATGTGGCGGTATCTGCTTTTCAACAGTACTGTGGATGCTATATCCAAACGTGGTGAAAGAATAAGGAAGCTGACCCTGCAACTTAGGGATCTAAGGGCTGAATATGCTAAAAATGAAGGGACTTATACGGATAAGCAGAAAACGAAAATGAATAAGAAGATTAATAATCTTCAATCAAAACTGGAATCCGAAACAACTACAGCGGAAGAAGTTGCACAGGCCATTGATGCACCGGTACTATTGGATTCTGAACAACTTTCAATATCGGCGCGGCAAATGGGAGATTACCTGTGGGATAAGGGATATTGGAAAGCGAAAGTTACTTATAAGGTATACACACACGGAGCCCATGCTAATGTATATTATCAGTGTGCTCCGGGAAAACAATTTCATATTTCCAAATATGATATTGTCCCGGAAGATTCTGCACTCACAAAACTTATAAAGCAGGATACTTCTGTCTACCTGATAAGCAGTGGGATTGCATACGATAAAGACCTTTTGGACAGGGAAAAAGTTAGGGTTTATAATTTATTGTCAAACAAGGGTTATTATAAACTCAAAATGCAGGACTTGGAATTCAATGGGGATACATTTAAGCTATCTCATGATTCAGTCTCTTTAAAACTGATTATCAATAATCCTCCTGAAGGTCGCCATAGAGTATACCGAGTGAGGGATGTATTTGTAGAGCCGGAATATGTACTGGGGGATACTACTACTTTTAAAACGAAGACCATATATAACGGCTATATATTTATGAGTGCCGGACTCACTGTCAGGCCAAGGGTAATGTGTGATTTTATTTATATCAGGCCACATTCCATATTCAGGGAGGATGTGAAAAAAAGTACAATTACCAGGCTTGGACAATTGGGAATGTTCCAGTTTGTGGACATTCGGTATGTAGAGGATAAAAATGATGAGAGTGATACAGGGGTTTTGGATTGTTATATCCGTACAAGCCTTGCAAAAAGATACAAGTCCCAAAGCTCATTTGACCTGAATAAAACAGACCAGCCGGATGCTGCGATCACCAATAACTATAGTTCGTTGTATGGTATAGTAGTTTCTACCTCCATATTGAACAGGAACCTGGGTCATAGCGCCATGCAGTTTGAAACCCAGTTAAGGGGTGCCATAGAAGTTCCGTTTGATAGTTTGCATTTTTTGAAACCTTTAAAATCTCTTTTGAATTACCAGTTGGGACTGACCAATTCATTGATATTTCCGAAATTATTATATCCTCATTTGTGGCCATTTACAAATATATTCAAAAAGGCAGAAAACTATCCAACACTTACTTCTTTCAATTTGAATTTATTGTTCGAACAAAACAGTTACTATTCCCGCACGACCGGTAATGTTAATCTTACATGGCAGATCACGAATAATAACTATCGTTTTTATATTACTCCTCTAGAGGTTAGTCTTGTAAATGCACATCCAAATCAGGGGTTTACCATACCCCAGGACCCTATTATCCAGAATTTGTTTGACCAGCATATTATTACTGATTTTCGTTTTGCATATTTGTATAACCTGCAACCTATTACTAACGTGGCAAGGCCTCTTACTGTTTTCAGGGCGGGAGCGGAGATAGGAGGTTTTGTGCCCTGGGCAATTAATGAAATTGAAGCAGCAGGCACACCATCAGCCATTAAAAGCGGCAATGGAACAAATGAAATTTTTGCGATAAAATATTACACGTATAGTAAAATTGATCTGGACCTTCGAAGATATTTGCCCGTACTTCACAGTGATAACCTCGCCATGAGAATTGCATTTGGACTGGGCTTGCCGATTCCACCATCAACGATACTTCCTTTTGAGAAAAGATTTTATGTGGGCGGTACCAATAGTATCCGTGCATGGCGCGCGCGCGATCTTGGCCCTGGAAGTTACGCGCCGCCTCCTGCGGTATCGGGAGTAATCTATGACAAAAGCGGTGACTTTAAAATGGAAGGCAGTTTTGAATACCGGTTCCCGATTGCCGGTTTCCTAAAGGGTGCTATATTTACGGATTATGGAAATGTATGGCTTTACCAGAAAGATGCTTCTCGCCCGCATGCGGAATTATCATGGAATGCCTATAAGGAAATTGCTGTAGGCTCAGGTGTTGGATTGCGGTTTGACTTTAGCTTCTTTGTTTTCAGATTTGATCTGGCAGTGCCTATGCGGGATCCATCCCTCGCGGAAAGTGATAGATGGGTTTTCAAGCAATACAATGGCTTGCCTTCAGTCACTGATAAACTGGTCTTGAATATCGGTATTGGTTATCCGTTCTAGAAATATTTTATTATGAAACACTCAGTAAAAAATTGGCTTGGATTTATGTTGTTAGGTATTTTTATGCTTGGCATAAATTATTGCATTTTTAAATTTGCGAATAAATTTTATCCTTTGTTTTTCTTGCTCTCCATAGGTTTTGTTGGATCTTCGATCGGGGCTATTCTATTTCCTGC
>CAILMK010000759.1 GCA_903835275.1 uncultured bacterium
ATCAACAGCAGTGGTTACAGCGATAGAAGAAAATAAGCGTGAAAGCAGGAGAAACTGAAGTATAATGGGATGAGGATGAGTGAAATATATGTTTGGTACCCTTTGTGGCGGGCGAAAGTGTACGAAAAGCTGTAACCCAGGGAGCTTAAAAGCTTAAAGATGGCAGTTTTTTATACACCAAAAGTTCTAAAATATTCACAATCTTTACGTAATAAATTATCGTTCTCCAAGATTTAGTTCTTTTTATACCTCTAATTATTATGGTACTGAAAATAAATACTATGAAGAACATTCTCTTTTCTGCACTTCTGCTATTCACACACTCGGCTCACGCACAGATCATTACTACTGTGGCTGGCAATGGTAGTGGCTGGTTTAACGGAGATGATATTCCTGCTTTAAGTGCAGGTATATCACCTGGTGCTGTTGCAACGGATACTGCGGGAAATTTTTATTTTGCTGACTCTGACAACAATCGGATCAGGAAAGTAACGCCAGATGGTATAATTACTACTATTGCTGGTACTGGCACCTCAGGCTATAGCGGGGACAATGGGCCAGCTACCGCAGCGGAGATTAATTTTCCCGAGGGACTTACCGTAGATCACAATGGCAATATTTATGTATGCGATGATAATAATTATCGAGTTCGTAAAATTGATGCTTCAGGTATAATTACCACGATAGCAGGTATTGGTACAATAGGAAGTAGTGGTGACAACGGCCCGGCAACATCTGCGCAAATCGGGGAACCCTTCGGAATAGCTGTTGACAATACGGGGAATGTTTATATTGTTGATGTGGCTAGCAGTAGCGTACGAAAAATAAACACCACTGGCATTATCACTACGATAGCAGGAACAGGGGTAGCTGGGTATAGTGGGGACAATGGGCCAGCAACTGTAGCCCAGCTAAAGTATCCAAGAAGTATCGCATTAGATGCGAGTAACAACATTTATATAGCAGACTGTGTTAATCATCGTGTACGCAAAATAGATGCCAGCGGTATCATAACTACATTTGCCGGTACAGGTGTAGCAGGAAGCAGTGGCGATGACAGTGCTGCCACGATAGCAGAATTGGATGGTCCATACAGCATATCAATAGACAGCATCGGCAATATCTACATTGGCGATTATAGTACGCATTGCGCTATCCGTAAGGTAAATAATTCAGGCATTATAACGACTTATGCAGGCGATGGGATAATGGGTTTCAGCGGAGATGGCGGACCCGCTATAGCTGCAAAATTAAACGGTCCAATCAGTATAGCCTTAGACGCATCGGGAAATATGTACGTAGCAGATTATCAAAATTTTAGGGTCAGATACATAACTTCCATTTTATCAGTTAGCGGCCCAAATAAAAAAATATCCACTATGAATGTGATACCTAATCCTTCGACAAATGGAAAGTTTGCAATTAATATTAGCTCAGCAATACAAAATATCATTATATATATTCAGTTTAAAAATATCGAAAAAGTTTTTGATAAAATAAATGAAGTCAAAAAAAATGTTTCAAAATCTTACATTAATGAAAAAAATCCAATAATGGTTGATCAAAT
>CAILMK010000760.1 GCA_903835275.1 uncultured bacterium
ATGCAGTTGCAGCCGATCTTGGATTCTTAGATGCAGATGTGTTGATGTTTGAAGTTTCCAAAGCCGCACGAAGTGTTGACTATGTTATGGATTTGACCTGGCACAGAATTGAACAGGGATGAACCATTCAGAAAAGTAACGGTTTCCTTGCCTGCATTGATGAGGTCAGGATCTACTTCTTCTTCAGTAGGCCATGGACCCATACCTAACAAGCCGTTTTCCGAGTGCAATATCACTGTCATTCCAGCAGGAATATAATTTGCCACTAAGGTGGGACTTCCGATGCCAAGGTTTACGTAATATCCGTCCTGTAATTCCTGGGCTATTCTTTTTGCTATTCCGAATTTATCTAGTGCCATGTTGTCAATGTGATAATTTGATTCCGCCGCGGCGGATGCTAATTTATAGTTTAATATTTAGTTTTTAACAAGTTGTTTTTTCATTGAATAAGTTACCTTGTCTTCCCGGTCTATAACCCAGCCGTTTCGTTTATAGGATTTAATGGCCCTATCATTATCCTTGCGTACTGTCAGGTGCATTTGTGTAAATCCACGTTTCAATGCTTCTGCCTCCGCTGCTTCCTGCAACTGGCTACCGAAACCTTTTCCATAATAATCAGGGGAAATTCCAATGCCGACAATACCAACGCTTCTTTCTCTTCTTATCGTATTAGCCTTAGGTGTGGAAGATGTCTTTTTTTTCGGAGGGAAAATTTTACGCTTTATATTTTTGAAAATAAGTTTGTAGTTTTTTGAAAGCTCCGGATGAAAAAGCAGCCAGGGTTTCAGCATGATTCCTTTGATGGCTTCTTTAAAAGCATATTGTATGGTGGCGGAAGTGGAGCCCATTTCTGTATTTCCATCTACCATCAGGCAACCGCAATAACCTACGGGTTTGTTGTTATCAAGGATACAAAGAATAAATTTTTTATCGTCACTAAGATACCACTCCAAACTTTTGCGCACAAAATCCATCCCCACTTTTGTGGTGAAGGAATCCGGAAAAGCAGCACTATGCACTTTAGCCAGTTCCTTTAAATCGTCTTTTGTTGCAAATCGTATCATGAATTATTTTCTTACAGTCCTGCGTTCAATTCTTTTCTCATAATTCACACCCTGGAATATGCGCTGCACGAAAATTCCGGGGGTGTGGATATGGTTTGGATCAAGCTCTCCCGGTTCCACCAGTTCTTCTACTTCGGCTATGGTTATTTTTCCTGCGGTAGCCATCATCGGATTGAAATTCCTGGCA
Source organism: uncultured bacterium (assembly GCA_903835275.1). Lineage (GTDB taxonomy): Bacteria > Bacteroidota > Bacteroidia > CAILMK01 > CAILMK01 > CAILMK01. The sequence goes on from CAILMK010000760.1 coordinate 1,252, forward strand.
GTTCCCTTGTATATCAGGTTGCCAAGTTTATCACCTTTCCATGCCTTGACAATAGCGAAATCAGCCGTGAGTCCATGCTCCAGAAGATGCGGTTTTCCATCAAATACGCGGACTTCCTTTCCCTCGGCAACTTCTGTTCCATAACCGGCAGGAGTAAAGAATGCAGGAATCCCTGCACCGCCGGCACGACAGCGTTCTGCCAGAGTACCCTGCGGAATAAGCTCCACTTCCAGTTCCCCGCTGAGTAGCTGCCTTTCAAATTCAGCATTTTCCCCAACATAAGAAGAGATCATTTTTTTTACCTGTTTTTGCTGAAGCATCAGGCCTATGCCAAAATCATCCACACCGGCGTTATTGCTGATGCAGGTCAGATCCATGTTTTTTTTCTTTACGAGCGCTGTAATGCAGTTTTCAGGAATACCACACAGCCCGAAACCTCCGAGCATGAGCGTTGCACCATCAAATACATCTTTTACAGCTTCATCAGCATTGGCAAATACCTTATTCATCCCGTTTAGTTTATTCGTGCAAAGCTATAAAAAGAAAGGCACTTTTTGCGGATTGCTGCCATATCCGAAAATTATGTATTTTTGTAAATAGATATTTTAAACCAAACAGAAAAATGAAAAAGCTCAGTTTTATCCTTTGTATCCTTGCTGTTACCATCTGGTCTTGTAGCAAGAAGTCAGATCCTCCATCAACTGCCAGTACAACTAACGGTACAACTACGTCAGGTACCACAACAACATCTACCACTAGCACAGGTACTAATTGCGAACTGGCAACCATAACCAAAGCTGGTGGCTATCTGGAAACATTTGTTTATAATGGCAGTGATATGATTATCGAGCGCAAAGTAAGGCAAAGTACCAGTTCAATTCCTTATGAAGATACCATGGGTTATAATTCTAACGGGAGCTTGTATTATATAAAATTGAATGGTCCCGGCAATTACCGCATATTGTATTATGCAAAGAATAAGACTTTGAAAGAAGTTGACGAATGGGATATAAGCCATCCAAGTGGTCCTAAGTATGTTTATTATTATGATAGTTTGTCCGGAACAAAACCAAAAACGGTATATTATACGGATGCCACGCTCCCTTATGATCACACAGACATTACCTATGATGGCAACGGTAACGTGATCCAGACCACGGAAAAGAATACAAGCTTAAAGATCATGAGTTATGAAAAGTATGAATATGATACCAAGGTTAATAACATGTCCTTGCAACTCAGGTTTGTTTATTCAGCCCTGGCCTTTGCCACCTGGGGGCCTAATAACTGTACCAAGATCACTTCTTACGATCAGTTTAATTCAGTTACGGAAACCGATAACTATAAGTATACTTATGACGCAAACGGTCATCCTTTATCCAGTGCGTTTTCCAGCTCAGTTGGTATAAGTGAGACAGATAGCTTTACATATCATTGCAAATAACCTGGACATTTTACATTGATGTGCCTACATATATTTCCATTTTATGTAACTTTGTTGCGTAAAATGATGTTTAACCCATTATAAAATTAATAGTATGCCATATCCAGAAGAATTAGTAAGTCCGATGCGTGCAGACCTCACCATCGCTGGCTTCAATGAATTAAAAACAGCTGAAGCAGTGGATGCTGCCCTTAAAAATACTGAAGGCACTGCACTTGTAGTTGTAAATTCCGTTTGCGGATGCGCGGCTGGAAATGCCCGTCCCGGCGTTAAAATGTCCCTTCAATCCGATGCGAAACCCGACAGGTTGCTGACGGTTTTTGCCGGGCAAGACCTTGACGCGGTGAATGAAGCAAGGAAATTTATGTTCCCTTACCCGCCATCCTCCCCGAGCATTGCTTTGTTTAAAGACGGCAAATTGGTGCATTTTATTGAAAGGCATCATATTGAAGGCCGTCCGGCGCAAATGATCGCGGAGAACTTGAAGGCTGCTTACGCGGAATATTGCGGTACTGCAGTAGCTAACTAAGTATTCAATTACTGAAATAATAATCGGGCGGACTTAGGTTCGCCCTTTTTTTGGCTTGATACCAAATCCCTCACCCCCGGCCCCTCTCCACATGGAGAGGAGAGTAGCTCGAACAATTAAAAGTAGGGAGTTTTGAGTTAAAGTCCTTCTCCATAGGGAGAAGTTCGCCCCGGCGAATAGGATGAGGGAAAAAGGGTAACTACAAGGACCGCCCCTACAGTAATTTTGCCGTAATTCGTAATTTCTAATTCGTAATTGAATTTTGTCTAACTACATCCAAAGCCTCATCCATCAGGGAGAAGGACAGCAGCTTGATTTCAAGTATGAGGTCATCAATTCTTCCAAGATCGCCAAGACGCTGGTGGCATTTGCCAATACAGATGGCGGCACCTTGCTCATTGGCGTCAAGGATAACGGCAAAGTGATAGGTGTAGCCTCTGAGGAGGAAGTATTCATGATAGAACTGGCGGCGGAGCGTTATTGCAATCCTGCTGTGAAGGTCGAAATGAAAACCTGGGAGCTCGACGGAAAGGCAGTCCTCGAGGTATATGTGCCGCCCTCTGCGGAAAAACCACACTATGCAAAGGATGAACACGGCAAATGGTTGGTGTACGTGCGCCGCGCGGATGAAAATCTGCTCGCCAATAATGTACTGATAGAGGTTTACAAGCGTAAGAAGCAAGATAAAAGCACTATGGTGCGCTATGAAAAACCGGAAAAGATCTTATTTGAACACCTCGAAAAACACAGCACCATTACTTTCCAGGATTTTTACCGCCTTGCCAAGATACCTCCCTATATAGCAGAGCGCGTTTTGGTAAACCTCGTTTCCATAGGAATGATAAAAGTGCATATAACCCCGAAAGGGAATTTCTTTGCATTAAAGTAGGAGATCTCATTTGACAGTAGTCAGAATTCAGTAGGAAATACTTTCCTGTCATCCAGTAGGGAACTTGCCAGTGCTACAGAAGAGCTAGAAAAAAGGAAAATATATTTATTTACCATGAAAAGAGGTATTCATCTAAAGAAAATTTTTCCCCTAAATTTGAAACATCATGGACAACAATATTGATAGCCTGAAAAGCTTTATTGAGAAAATAAAAACCATTGGATTTTGGGGAAGGATCTTCGGGTGGGGCAGTGTGCGCCGCCAAATGGTGGATGCTGCCACGGATCTTCAAAAAGTGCTCAGTAATTTTGATGCGCTGAAGGAGCAAAATGCAACCCTTCATACCACTATTTCGCAGCAGGTGGCGGAATTGAAAATTGCCACTGATAATGTCATCCGCAAGGATAGTGAAATTGATAAACTGAATTTTATCATCGGCGAAAACAATGCTAAAATTTCATCTCTGACGGTAAGCCTTTCCTCGAGTGATACCACCTTGAAAAACCAGATGGAAAGCATCGGCAGGCTGACGAATGAAAACACTATACTCGCAGAGAATAATACCAACCTTTCGAGGGAAAACAAGAGGCTTTCCGGGGAAGCTGCTTCCAATGCGGAGATTATTCTGAATCATACCAACCGTAAAGGTGAACTTGAAGCTGAACTTGCCGGAATTAAAATGAAACTTGCAGGGGTAGAGGAAGATCTTAAAAATACCCGTCAGGAATATATTCAACTGGTGGCGAATGAAGAAAACAGAAAGGAAAAATACGAAAATGATGTAACTTCATTAAATGCCATCCGTGAGCAGATACAAGGGGATAGAAACAGGGAATTGGAGGAAAGGAATGCTGCGGAAAATACCAGGATCAGGAACCTGAAGGAAACATGGAGTAAACACCAGGAGAACGTTAAAAATGTTCTGAAAAATATTTGTAATAAACATACGATTGAATATGTGGAGAAGGTATCCTTCCGCGGGGAGCCTGATAATACCCTTAAAATTTGTGATGAGCTGGTTATTTTTGATGCCAAAAGTCCCGGCTCGGATGACTTGAATAATTTCCCAAGCTACCTGAAAGCGCAATCGGAAAGTGCGAAAAAATATGCAAAGCAGGAAAATGTGAAATCAGATATTTTCTTTGTTGTTCCAAGTAATACCCTGGAAAGATTATCAAGCTTTGTTTTCAATCTCGGCGATTATAATGTGTTTATTATTTCCATTGATTCACTGGAGCAGGTCATACTGACCTTGAAGAAAATTGAAGAGTACGAATTTGC
>CAILMK010000761.1 GCA_903835275.1 uncultured bacterium
GCTTGTAATTCCTTTATTTTTTCAAGTTTTTGATGGGGCAAAACCTCAGCAACAAAACCATCCATTTTTAATTCCTTCGCTACACTTTCAGCTACTTTTTTGTTGTCTCCGGTAAGCAATAAGGTTTTGATTCCCATTTCATGAAATGACTGTATGGCAGGAAAAGATTCTGCTCTGATCTGGTCGGAAAGTGAAATAGATCCTATTAAGTTTTCATTGCTTAAAACATAAACGATTGTTTCTGTGACATTCGTTTTATCAATGAAGGTGATGTTTTTTTCTTTTAAATATCCGGGGCTAACCACTTGAATTTTTTTGCCATCAATAGTTCCTTCAATTCCCTGACCGGATAACGCATTTACATTTTCAGCTTTATCTTGCGCTAATGATAATTCCTTAGCTTTTTTAATAATACCACTTGCAATTGGATGTTCTGAACCGGATTCCAGGGAAGCGGCCATTCCCAATATATTTTCCTTTGTAAAATTGGTATCCAGGGATGCAAAATTGGAAACACCAAATTCTCCCTTTGTAAGGGTACCTGTTTTATCAAATATTATGGTGCTGATCTTTCTGGAATTTTCAAAGGCTGTCCGATCCCTGATTAGCAAACCGTTCTTTGCCGAGATACCTGTGGAAATGGCAACCACAAGGGGAATTGCCAGTCTAAGTGCATGAGGGCATGAAATCACCATTACGGTTACCATTCTCTCTATGGCAAATGCAAGTGGAAATCCCGCGCCCAGCCAGCTTATGAGAGTGATTAGACCTGCGGAAACGGCAACAATCGTCAATGCAAAAGCTGCTTTATCTGCAAGGCGCTGGGTATTGGATTTGCTTTGTTGTGCCTCGCTAACCAGTTTAATAACTTTTGAAAGATAGGATTGTTCTCCTGTAAAACGAACTTCAACAGTGAGTACTCCATTGCCATTGATGGCACCTCCGATGACGTTTGCGCCAATCCCTTTTGTAACGGGTTTTGATTCTCCGGTAAGCATCGATTCATTAATATATGATTCGCCTTCCTTAATGATTCCATCGGCAGGGATTTTTTCGCCCGGTTTTATTAGGATAAGATTACCCGGCATCAACTCTTTTACAGGAATATCCCTGGTTTGGGAATTCTCAATGAGATGTGCTTCGGAAGGAAGTAATTCCACCAGGTATTGCAATGCCTTGGAAGCACCCATGACAGATTTCATTTCAATCCAATGGCCGGCAAGCATGATCAGGATAAGTGTTGCCAGTTCCCAATAGAAATCTTCTCCTTTTAATCCAAAAACTGTAGCGGAACTGTAAATGTATGCCACCGAAATAGCAATCCCGATCAAGGTCATCATTCCCGGTTTTTTGCCCTTGATCTCATTCACGAGTCCGCTGAGAAAAGGATATCCACCATAGATGAAAACGATAGTGCTTAAAACGAATGAAATATATTTTGCTCCTGTAAAAGTGAAATGTATCCCTGTCATGTCCTGAAGCATCGGGAATAGCACTGTGAGAGGCAGAGCAAGTATCAGGCTGACCCAAAATCTCTTTTTGAAATCATCGAGCATATTATGGTGGTCGTGTCCTGCCATTGAACTATGGTCATGCTCTGACATTTGCATGTGATCATGTCCTGACATTTGCATATGATCATGCATTGAATGATCCATGTGATTGTGTTCTTCTTTAGTATGCAGGTGATTATGTTCCATAATACACAAATGTCCTGATTCCCATTTATAGAGATAATGACAAACATCATAACAGAGATATGATATTAATCATTCATTTGGCATCAAGGGTCTATATCAAAAAAAACACCTGCTAATTTTAGCAGGTGTTTTTATACTTTTCCGGAGATTTACCCCTTAGTCAACTCTGATAATTTGTTTTGTTATAAGCTTATCATTCACGAGCATTTTCAGGATATAAATTCCTGAAGGAATACTTGAATCTGAATTGAAATGTATTTGGTGTCTTCCTTCGAAAGTATTTGCATTTACAAGTGTTGTGATCATCTTTCCATCCATGGAATATATTCCAATATTCACATTAGCTGATTTGTCAATAGTATATTCAATATTAAGATGATCATTAAAAGGATTTGGATAAATTCCCAGTGATAAATTTTCACCATTCATTTCATTCATTCCGGTATAAATTACATCTACTGAATCATTATATTGGACGGAGCATCCTTTACCATTAGTGACCGTTAATGAGATATAATATTCGGCGTCGGTGATATACGTTTCCGAAGGTTTTAACTGTGTTGATTTACTTCCATCACCCAGGTTCCAGGTATAACTTAGGGCGAGGGTATCATCAGGAGTAAAATGAACTGTTCTTCCACCGCCAAGTACGGATTTGAATTTAGCACTGGTAGCTGTGAAAATACGCACTGTTTTTTCGATTGAATCTGAACAACCGGCAGCCGATGTTTCTTTCAATTGAACATCAAAAGTATCCACTGATGAAAAAGTATGTTTAGGGTTTTGGGACGTACTAGTATATTTATCTCCGAAATTCCAACTCCATGATTTTATATTTCCAACGGAAGAATCGCTGAATAAAGTATTTTGTCCGAAGCAAGTGGCATCATAAAGGAAGTTCGGAACGGGAAGAGAATTCACCTTTATTGTAACTGTTGCAGAAGAACTACATCCTGTCAATGAATCTGTCACCACAAGTTTGTAAGATGCGGTGCTTGCAGGTTTTACAAAAATGCGATTTGTATTGCCTGCGGTAGATCCTGTCGCCAGGGAAGTCCACAAATAAGAATATCCCGGTGAAGCCTTGGATCCAAGAACAATACTATCTCCGTGACAAATTGAATCATTCGGGCCGGTATTAGCTTTTGGAGCTGCAATTAACGTAATCGTATCCATGGTGGAATCGGAGCATCCATTGGAATTCGTTTCTATCAAGGTTACTATTCCGGATGAACCGCTTCCCCATGAAATGGTCGCATTGTTTTTGCTCGTTGAGGAAACTGTACCGCCAGTTGCCTTCCATTTATAGGTATTCGTAGTTGTACCTGCGTAATACGTTTGTGAACTTCCTGCGCATACAGTGGAATTCCCGGTGATGCCCGGAGTGGGCTTGGCATTTATCCTTACGAAAGTATAGCGGAAAGCACTATAGCATCCGCTCACTACTGCGCGTATTCCATAATAGCCGGTATCTTTTAAAGTTACATTACTGATAGTAGGATTTTGTGTAGTAGATGTATAGCCATTATCTCCCAGCCATGAATAAGTAGCCCCAACTACCGTAGCACAAGTTAATTTCAATGCATCACCAACGCACAGCGGACCGTTATTGGAAACCGTTGCAGGTCGAGAAGGCAAAGCGTCCACTTTTATATTCACGCTGTCAGTATTACTGCATCCTGTGGTGGTATCGGTTACTTTCAAATAGTAGCGGTTATTTTTAAAAGGACTTACATAAGGGTTGGATACTTTATAGGTGGATCCCGAAATACTCGTCCATGAATACAGCATTCCTGAAACAGCAGCGGCGCCGATCTGTACGCTGTCGCCATAGCAAACTGAATCGTCTGTACCGGGATTTACCTTCGGTAATGAGTTTATGATTACTGTATCCGTTACACTTCCCTTGCATCCGTTTGAATTTGTTTCCATCAAGGTCAATGAACCTTTACCTGCACTTCCCCAGCTGATATTTGCAGAAGATGAACTGGCTCCTGAACTTATAGTGCCGCCTGTAGCAGTCCATGAATAGGAACTTGCTGCATTGGCGGTAAATGATTTGGAATTATTTGCACAAGCCTTTAATCCGCCACTGATAATGGGAACCGGATTGTTATGAATATAAACAAAGGTATACCGATAGGCACTTGTACAGCCATTGACAGTGACACGCACTCCGTAGAAACCGGTATCCGCCATGGTTGCACTTGCAATATAAGGATTTTGGGTGCTGGCAGTATATCCGTTATCGCCCTTCCAGGCATAAGTGGCGCCGCTTACAGTTCCGGATGTAAAGTACAGGGTATCCCCGACGCACGGTGTATTACTTGAAGCAAACGATGGCCTTGATGGAATAGGATTTACCTTAATATTTACTGTATCGTAATTAAGACACCCGGTAAGAGTATCCTTTACCTTGAGATAATAATGATTATCATGGAAAGGACTTGCCCATGGATTGGAAACATTGAAAGTTGTACCTGAATAACTGGTCCATCTATATAAATCTCCTGACACGGCTTTCATACCAATTTGAACGCTGTCTCCA
>CAILMK010000762.1 GCA_903835275.1 uncultured bacterium
AGAACAAGCCTGCCCCGCTTGTTCCCAGCTACAATTTCTGCCTGTGAAAAGGCCTTGAAAAGGGTCATTAGGTTCTTTTGCGTCCATTTTTATCTATAAGCATTTATTAATTTTTAAATTCTTAGTTTTGATGGTAAAATTAATACTGCTTTGCATTCACATTATCAGGTTTTAGGGCTTATGTCGGGTACATCCATGGATGGGGTGGATATGGCTGTTTGTATATTTGAACTTGATGAAAACGGCTGGACCTACGAAATCATTGTTGCTGATTGTATGCCTTATTCAAAGGAATGGAAACAAAAGCTTTCCACTGCAAAGAATCTGTCCGGAATAGACCTGCTTTATCTTCATAATGAATACGGGAATTTTCTCGGAAATTTATGCAAGGATTTCCTGGCAAGGGAGGGCGTAACCGCTCAATTAATTTCTTCCCACGGGCACACGGTTTTTCATGAGCCTGCAAAAGGAGTTTCTTTTCAATTGGGTTCGGGACCGGCTATTGTGGCATCAGCAGGTTTACCGGTTGTTTGTGACTATCGTTCCCTGGATGTTGCCTTGGGCGGACAGGGCGCGCCTCTTGTCCCCATCGGTGATGAATTATTGTTTGGCCAGTATGAATTTTGCCTCAACCTCGGTGGCATTGCGAACATCTCATATACAGAAAACAAAAAGAGGCATGCATATGATGTATGTCCATGCAATTTACTATTAAATTATTTTGCAGAATTGCAGGGCCTTTTATTTGACAAGAATGGGGATATGGCAAGGCACGGCAAGATTTCTGAAGCATTATTGCAGGAATTGGATTCCTGGGATTATTACTCTGCTCCTGCGCCTAAATCACTGGATAAAGATACCTTGTTCAATGTGCTGTTGCCAATTATAAACGGCTATAATATTTCAGTGAATGATAAACTCGCCACACTAACGGAACATATTGCAAAACGCATCATTGCGGATGCGGAATTGCATATTCAGAATTCAGATAAAAAGCCAAAAGTCCTTTTGAGTGGTGGCGGAACGTTAAATTCTTTTTTAATTGAAAAGCTGCACGCATCCGAAAGGCTTGAATTTATTGTCCCTGATGAGCAAACGATAAATTTCAAGGAAGCATTGATCTTTTCTTTTCTCGGATTGCTGAGGGTGCTCAATAAAATTAATACGCTCGCCAGTGTTACAGGGGCAAGCACTGATTCCAGCAGTGGTGCGGTTTACAGGATAAAAGGTTAAGTTTGAATAAACATTTTACAATTTTTTAAAAATACATCAGTATGAAAAAATCAATTTTATTGTTTTGCATGATCTTAAGCGTTTCAATTTATGCACAGGAAAAGAGCTTAGTCCCCAATGAAACTGCGGAAAGAAGTTTTGTCGCTTTTTCAGTCGGCGGGATTTTCCCTGTCGGAAATTTTGGCAATACATCACTTGGATTTTATGGCTTTTCTCCAGGAGCTGATTTTCCGGGATTTGCTAAAATAGGTTATCACGTGGAACTTGAAGGAACCAAAATGCTGACCGCTAATTTTGGAATCTCGGGTATGATTGGTTATGGTTTTAATGCCTTTGATAAGGAAGCTTTTGAAAGCAGTGATAATTATATCTACAGCCTATATAATTCGGATCCCAATATTAATTACCAGCATAATGGCACCTATGATAATTATCACCACTTATTCATGATGGTGGGACCTTCGGTGGGTTTCAGGCTAGATAAATTATCCCTTGATGCCAGGTTTTTATTTGGAGTAATAAATTCATCGTTTTTCAACTATACGACTAATGACGTTACCACAACTTATAATGCAACTGATCCAAATACAAATGCAACATATACTAATATAGAAACGGATAAGAGAGTTGGCACCGCTCCTGCATCCACTGCCCTTGCTCTATCATTGGGAGCAAGTTTGCGTTACAGCATGACTGCACATCTTGCAATGTTATTCAAGACTGAATTAATCTGGGGAACACTTAAGTATGATTCGAAGTATACTGAAACAACTACGTCAAATGACCCTTATTACACCAATAGTAACTATAACTATAATTATTATTACATGGGGTTCATACAGCCAACAACTAACATTAACATGCCTTTTACCATGTTCAATATGGGAATTGGACTTGCATACGAATTTTAATGAACTTAAACCTCAACTCCCAATGTTATAAACGGGGTTTTGAAATATGAAAAAGTTACTTATCATACTTATTTTACTGCTGCCTTTTTTTGGTTTTGCGCAGGATCCTGGTTTTATCGGTGGACCGGAGCAAAAAAGTTTTTTAAGTATTTCGGGAGGGATATCCTCACCGCTTGGTGTGTTTTCAAGGCATAATATCAATGATTATTTTCTTAGTTCACCTGCTTTTCAAAATTCTTTGCAGGCACC
>CAILMK010000763.1 GCA_903835275.1 uncultured bacterium
AGACTCGGATGTGAATAAATATGACATTTATGCTTATTTTGTTAAAATTTGGTGCAAAGATAGGTTAATGAAATGGGATAATTTGGGGTTTTGGGAATGTTTTAATGGAATTTGTGGGTTTTTTTACTCAAAAATCGAAGACATGTTCAATTTTTACTTGTTTAGAATGTAATTCCCTTAAAACAGGACAAAGCATTTTTACTGGAGTCGTTATGGCTACCCTTAATATGTTGGGATTAGTCGAAACCGGTTGTGAAAATACAATCTGCATATCTTTTGAATCCGGATGCCAATCTCGGGGAGCAAGCGCGGTAAATAATATAGCGGAGGTATTTCCTGCTATCTCCCTTACATTTACTCCTTTTTCTGCAAGCGTGCAGACGGATGGATTGAATTTATCATATCGCGGAAGATTTATTAGCGCAGAGCCGTCCGGGAATTTTTTTATAAGCGGATAGGAAATTTCGTTCGGGAGCGAATCCACCAAAACTGCTGTCGTAGGCAAGGCTTCATCATAAACTGTTTTTGTTCCAAGTCCTATCAATATTCCATAGGCAGCTTTGGCTAACAATTCATTTGTAAGAAAATATTTTCGTTCGAGTTTCCTGAGCATGTGCGAACCAAAGAATGAGGTTCCTCCCCATAAATCTGAAAGTTGTTTATTAAAATCAAATTCATACCAGGGCCTGTCCTTTATGAAAGCAACGTAATCCGCAGTGTATTTCATTGCAAATTTATCTTCGTCGGTTTCCGGTGTTCCGGTATCGGTTATTCTTCCGAAAACAGTTTCATACCATGACTTTACTAAATATTCTCCTGTGGTGCTGGTACCAATCACCCATATCATGAAATGATAGCCGCCATTATATTCAAAATTTCCTTTTATCTGTTTGCATGCTATATCATAGCTTCTCCAGAAATGCGAAATATGACTGACATAAGGGAAATTGGATGCTGTTTGTGTTTTAAAAAATTCTGCCTGTTCCTCCGGACTGAAAACAAGATACCATTCGGGAAAAGTTAGAAAGGTCTGGTCGGGCGGGCGCACATCCTTTGCAGGAGTCACAGGATTTTTATTTACAGCGAGCCATTCCTTTTTAATAACCAAACCTTCGCCTTGTCCCATTGTCTTATCTTTCTTTTTGAGGAAAAAGATACTGAGGGAAATAGTCAGTGAGATAAGGGTTAACAGCAATAAACGTTTCATTGTCTTTATGGTTTTAAAAACGTGGTAATTACTTTGTAAAATTCCCCGGGTTCTTCCACATAAGGAATATGCCCGGAGTTCTTCAAAACACATAGTGATGATTTTGGAAAATAATTTAATAGTGCGCGTCCTTGCCAAAGCGGGGTTATTTCATCTTTCTCTCCCCATACCAGAAGGACAGGAACTTTTATCTTTTTATAATTTTCGAAATTGCTTATCAGTGAATTTTGCCTGGAACATAAAAGATAATCCATCCAATCACCATAACCTTTGGTTATTCCTTTAATGGAAAGAGGTTGCTGAAGCATAGTCACTTTTTCATCGGAAACGGATTCTTTTTTCCAGACAAAGGATTCAAATAATTTTTTAGTAGAAGAAGGGTTTGTTCCGAATGCAGCCATTCCTGAATTGCGTAAAAATCTAAAACCGAAAAATCCTTTCATAATAAGCGAAGGATTGTTTTGCTCAAAGTGAGTATTTATAGTATCACTTGCAAATCCTAATGCAGGATCCACCAATATAATTGAATCAATGCGCTTTGGATCAGCAAGAGCAATTTCCAAAGTAGGCCTTGCTCCGACAGAGTGGCCCAGAAGAATAATATGTTCCAGATGCAAGGCATCGAGCATTTTTATGATTCTTGCAGCCTGCTTATCGGCACTGTATTGATCACTTCCCGATGGTTTTCCTGAAAATCCAAAGGGTGGAATATCTACTGCGATTGCATGAAATCCTTTTTCCGCCAGCACATTCATGGTCCCTTTCCATATTTCACTCCATGCGCCTGTGCCATGCAAAAGCAAAACTGTTTTTCCGGAAGAAGGGCCTGCTTCCTGATAAAACAATTCTGTTCCATCAACCGAAATAAAATGTCCGCTTGAAGGGGCTTTTTCATGAGGTGAAAAACTTTCACGATTAGAGGTCTTCAAGTTAAAATATAAACACACCAGAAAAAGAATTAAGATGATGACTGCAAAGAGTACAAGCAACCATTTTAATATGCGTTTCCCGATAGGGGGTTTTATATTGTTCTTCCCAGACATTAAAGTTTAATAAATGACATCAATGTATTATCGGAAGGGTCATTATCCTGTAGAATTCTCTGGCCTGAATCACTGAAGCCGGCAGCACAAATAATGCTGCTCCATTCATCCACCGGTTTGAATGATTTATATTCCTGTGCATCCGTTTCACATGGAACTTTCAGTCCCAGATTAAATACCGTATGCACAAGCGAAACAAATACTGCCATTTCCGGGGTTTTTACTTCGTGATCGCGCATGATAAAGAAACCGCCTTTACGAAGTATTCTTTTTATTGACACAATAAATCCGGCAAGGTCTTCCGGCCTGCAATGGTGAAGCCCTATATTGCATGTGATCAGATCAATGCTTTCATCAGCAATATCACTTTGTTTGATAGGCTGGTAATTATTCAAATCAATGAATTTTCCAAGCTTGCTGATTTGTCCCCGTTCAAAAATATCCGCTATTGAATTGTTGGGGGCAATATCATTCATTACATAAAGGTTTCCGGAAAGATTAATATGCTTGCGCAGTTCACTGATATATCTTCCTGTGGAACCGATTTCCAGATAACCGTTAATATTTTTTTTGTCGCCAAGCAATTGAAGTGTTTGCCTGGCAATTTCCTTTTTCTGTTTTTTAAGTGCAGGCAGGGAATAAGTCAGCTCAGACAGAAATGGTTTTATGGTGGAAAGCTTTGCCTGTACATATTTGTAAATCTCTTCGTCGGTATTCATTTTTTTGCATGCTTCATCAATAAGGGAATGAAATTTTGCTTCAGGATAGAGGTGAAAAATTACCTGGAGAAAGCGGTACAGATCCTTCCATGCTTTTGGATCTGAATGAACACTTTTAAATTCTGAAATCTTTGACATATTCTTTTTTTATTTGGATTGATAGTAAGTATCCCAGATCACATTTCTGAATTTGAAACCGGGATCCAGTTTTGATTTTAACTCGAAAAGTTCTTTTGCCCGCGGATAGGCTTTGTGGAATTGTGCCGAAGTAGCATGTGCCTGGTAGGGTAGATAGTATGCCCCGTTTACAGAGATCACTGCATCAATCATTTCCCTTGTCCAGATGGCGACTTCTTTTTTCGCTTCGTCAGATGTGCCTTGTTTATAATACACTACAAATGCAAATACTTCCTCTCGTGCCCATGCAAGCAATGAACCCGGATCTGCCTTGGCGTGGCGTATGGATACATTCAGGACATTTACATTATGCTTTCTGAATATCTCCGCCATCAATGGAAGGAAGGTGTCAAATTTATGAACAGGAACAAAATATTCCTGCAGCACGTAGGTGCTCTTTAATCTCGAAGACGGTTCCAGTTCGGCAACATCATAGCCTGCTTCATAATTGCGCCAGTGTATTTTTTTGAAGAAATAAAGAATGGGGTCAATGATGAATTCCCTTCTCCATTTACCTAAAGGACTTTCGCTGAATGCCCATATAAAATACCTGTCAACAGGATAGGATTCATGTAGAGGCATCAGGCGTGTTTTAACAGTGGGTTTCTTTTTTGTTTTCACCCAGCTTACAGCGCGCACATTTTTATACAATGGAGGATATATATCTCCGTTATGAAAAATAACATCATCATTCTCTCTAATATTCCTGAAGAAAAAATCATGATATTCATTATGCAACATTTTCTTCTGGATCCTTTCAACAGGAATATTTTCAGCAAGGTCAAATTCAACGGCAGCAATAATTGCAATTGCATTATAACATCCCACGCAGGCATAAAACAATTCAGGATTTTTTTCAGGAGAAACATTTTTTAATTCTCCATCAGCCATGATAATATCAATAGACTTTACTGACAAAATCAATGGGCCTAATCCTATATACCTTCCATGACAATTTACACTCAATGCACCCCCAACCGTGAAGTTAGCATAGGTCTGCATGATCTTTACACTCAGATCATGCGGATCAATGTATTTTTGAATATCACACCAACGCGTTCCGGCTTCTACTTTTATAGTTTTGTTTTCCTTTGAAAAATTGATTACGTGATTCAACTGACGCATATCAATATGAATACACTCCTTGCTGGCGGTCTGCCCACCCATACTGAATCGGCCACCGCCTATACAAACAGGTTTATCCGCGTTCTTAATGATTTTCTGAAGCTCACCAATGGAGGCAGGTGTTTTTACCAAAGAAACAGCAATTGGATTTATTTGCGTTACATCGTTAACGATCCATTCATCGCCGGTATTTCCTGTTATCTTTCCTGCATCAGGATTCTTGAAATAATCCGGAGCAGAACCTGGCACATGACCAAATCTGTTGGGTAGTACTGTGCCTTTTTTGAATCCAAGCAACCAGAATATATATATGGGACCGAGAATGGGTATACAAAGTGACCATAGCCAGTGTGCGGAACGGTTA
>CAILMK010000764.1 GCA_903835275.1 uncultured bacterium
CTGTATAATAACTTCTTCATCTTTGGTATAGACAAAATGATGAGTGTTTACAGGGTTGATGTAAAAACATCCTGCTGTAAATTTCTTCGCTGAATTTTCATCTTTCTTATCCCCGAAACCAACGTAAACACTTCCGGAAATAACCGTTACGCGTTCATCTTTCGGATGAAAGTGAGCAGGAATAGTATAGTTGGGTGGTAGTTTAAACCGTATAGTAAATATGCCGGTATTTTTGGGATTTCCTTCAAGGGTTGCCATTTTGGCTCCCGGTAAAAAAGGCGACGGTGCATTCGTCCATTTAATCTGGTCCGGACAGGTTTGGAGGTTGCCCAAAGCAGGTGGAGGTGATAAAATGCTTTGTTGGGCACTAACTCCCAAACTAAAGACAAGGAACAAAACAAGTATAAAATTTTTCATATCCTTTCTTATAAAATTCATTTACGAAAATACGTATTTCTGCGAAAATAAAAAATTACTGCTTCTACTAATGCGCCCAGCAACACTCCAACTGTGTAGCAAACAAGATCACTCCAGAAAAAATCAAAACCAAGTATGAGTCCGCCAATCCTAGTATGTCTTATCGATTGGATCCAGGGAGCCTTATACAACTGCAGGACTTCTATACAATAGCAACTTAGTAATGCATAAACAGAAATTCTTAAAATTGAAGCTGCCGGAAAAAAAACGCATAGATAATATAAAACATCGTGGCGTACAATACGTCACCACCATAGGTTGCAATAAAACCGGGCATCAAATATCCGTATTTCCTGGTGGAAAGCCCGGCCGGAATTATAATTATAAAAGCAATTAAATAAAATATTCTCTTCCTTTTCATTGTTAGAAAACACGAGTTAGTTTCCGGAAAATATAATATCATTCCCGGATTCCAGTTCCTTTTGAAAAACCTTGTTTAATAATGCCGTCGCCGAACTTATTTCCTTAACCGTTTTTAGTTTTTCTGTAAATATATAAAGCCTTTCCTTCGGGCGTGTAAACGCTACATATAACAGGTTTAGGTTATCAATGGTAATCATTGCATCTTCACGCTTGTATTCTTCCTTAAAATAGGAATCTGCCAACTTGGGAGAATAAGGAACCGGCAATTTTTCAAAGGCATTAAAAGGTTCCTCATTAGAGGAAACCCATATAATATCTGAAAAACTGGTATTGAAATTCCAGTTTACAAAAGGCATGATCACAATAGGAAATTCCAGTCCTTTTGATTTGTGAATCGTCATTATACGGATGGCATTCATATCTTCCGGCATGATGACGGAGTATTCACCTTCCTCCCACCATTGCAAAAATGAATGAATGGATAATTTATGCACTTTGGTGTATTCCAGAATCACCTGTCGGAACCTTTGTATATAAGGATCCAATCCTTTTTCCAACCCGAATGTTTTAATCAGGTTTTCTACAATATCATAGAGCGGTAAATGTATTATTGTTGCAATATTTCTGTTGAATTCTTCAGGCATCTGGCCATCAAATATACTGCCATCCATATCCGATAAAATGGAAGAGGCATCTGCTGTTGAATCTGCTTTAAAATATTCCAGATAAATGTACAGGAGTTCCGTTTTTGCAAGGATATTCCGTGTATCAGCCAGATAATGCAAGGCGCTTAAAAGCAAACGTATCGATGGGCTTTTATCGAGGAATAAGGAATCCGGGGAAATAAAATCCAGGTTGTTTTGAAATAATAGGGTGGCAATTATTTCCGCCTCGGAATTACTTCTTACCAGTACTGTAATATCCCTGAGTGTATATCCTTCACCCATTAATGAGGCAATAGTATAGATTAATTTATCACACGCTTTTTCTATGTATACATCCTTGGTGCTTCCTTCTTTTTCTATAAAGGAAATTTCAATATGACCTTTCTTATCCATGTTTGATGCGGATTTTTGTTCCACATCCTCAAATATATTTTTCAGCAAATCGTTTTCATAGAAATCTGCCGGGAAAAGGCCCAGCATGGATTTGAAAAAGCGGTTATTAAAATCGACAACTTTTACGCTGCTTCTATAATTGGAATTCAACGATAATTTCTGCGAATTATAAGGAAAATCTATTTCTGTCACTGTCGTTTCAATCAGTTCCACCTGCCCGCCACGCCAACGGTAAATGGCTTGTTTGGAATCACCCACCAACAGGCATTCCGCTCCCTGGGAAACGGCATTTTCAATCAGAGGACGCAGGTTCAGCCATTGCAAGCCGGATGTATCCTGAAATTCATCAATCAGAAAATGTTCATACTTCGCTCCTATCTTGCTATAGATAAAATCCATTTGTTCTTTAACCAGGTGCGAGGCAAGAATACGGTTGAAATCAGCAATGAGAACTACTTCATTTTGTGCTTTGTATTCCAGCAAAAGTTTTTGTATTTCACCGTAAACAGAAAATGTATATATATTCCGCAGGACTTCCCTTGCAGTAACGTAGCGGCTGTATTTCGTCTCATAAACGGATAAAGCCTGCAATGCAAGCGGATTTAAATATTCATCCGCGACGGATTTCAATTTAAAAAATCCATCGGCTTTTTTAGTCACCCACTCATCGGGATTTGTAACCACTGACTGAATCCGCACACCAGGAGTATAATCCCGATAAGTACGCAATATCTTATTGAAATAATTGGCAGGACCGGATTTTCCATATTTAAAATCTTCCGCAGTAACACCATTGTCACGCATGGCAGTCAAAGCTTTTTTACCAATGCTGTCCATTTCATTTTCAAAGGCAATGCTAATATCTCGAAGATCCTTTATAAACTTTTTTATCTTTTCCAATGGTGGTTCTTCCATAAGGAAAGTATCATCCTTGAGAAGTTCCGCGGCAATTTTATTCAGGTCCTGGCGTATCTGCCAACTCCTGCCGGTACCCACTTTTTCATTGATGAATTCCATCAATACCTCGTGCATTTCCTTGTTGGTATTGCTCCTTTGAAGGAAAGTATCCACTGCATATTCAAGGGCTTCGTCCGTCTTAATAAATATTTCAAAATCCAGCGGCAAACCAAGTTCCTTGCCAAAGGCACGAAGTATTTTATGGAAAAAACTATCTATGGTACTTACGTTAAAACGTGAATAATCACGCAGAATATTTTCAAGTACTTTTCCAGCATTATTAACCTGCAACTCCCCTAACCCTTCACTTAATAATTGCCGCCTCAGATCCTGTTCATTTCCGTCTGCCAGCCCTTCCAGTTTTGCAAGGATCCGTTCCTTCATTTCAGAGGCTGCGGCATTTGTAAAAGTGATCGCAACAATATTTTTATACTTCCCCGGATTGGGCAGGCACATCTTGAGGTACTCCTT
Source organism: uncultured bacterium (assembly GCA_903835275.1). Taxonomy (GTDB): domain Bacteria; phylum Bacteroidota; class Bacteroidia; order CAILMK01; family CAILMK01; genus CAILMK01. The sequence continues at coordinate 3,327 of CAILMK010000764.1, forward strand.
TACAAGCGTAAAGGTTTTACCGGAACCCGCGGACGATTTATATAGTTTTAACACTTGTAATTCCTACTGTATAATTGACATTTCCTTTAATAAATAATCCGCTCCCGCTACCTTGGAAGTCGTCCATAAAACGAAACGTATATCCACGCATATAGAACGGCTGTAGCTTTCATTCCATGCAAAATCATTAACAGTTGCTTCGAGGCAGCGATCAAAATTCACTCCAACCAATTGTCCGTTTGCATCCAAAACAGGGCTACCCGAATTCCCACCTGTGGTATCGGTATTATACAGCATACACATTGGCAGGTCTTCCTTGTCTTTCAGTTTATAATTTCCATAAGTTCTCTCACGCAGTAAGCGCGCAAGATCCGAATTCAACCTGTAGTCAGGAGCGGCACCATCTTTTTCCACCATACCATTAACGGTGGTGAAAGGACTGCAATACGTAGCATCCGATGGACTGTAGCCGCGGATATATCCATACGTCAAACGAAGAGTCCTATTAGCGTCCGGCATGAAATCCTGACCCATTGCCTCCATGCGCAAGTCCACGTATTCAGGAAGCAGTGCATCCAGTTGGGCTTTGTAGAGTGTCATTAGAGAATCTATTATAAAATGTTTCCTATCCATTATGCTAACAAATAGCAAAAATGGATCTTTGGTTTTGTTAAGTTTTTCCGGTTTTTTATACAAATATTCAAACACATAATTACTATCCAGTATCTTGCTCTTATTATATGAATTTATCAGAGAATTTGCTCCTACAGGGACCGAATAGATCGACAGGAATGGTCCGAAAGCATGAAATCGCCAATATCCACTATCATCATTGATATCATCATAACTTTTTGCATCTGTTATCATCTTTCTAAGGAATGAACTGTCATATTGGACGTAAATGGATCTGTAATATTCCCTTAGAGACTGGATAGTATTTTTCTTAAGCTTTGCCAGATCCCCCTTCTTACTTTTGTAAGCCTCAGTATTAGAAAATATATTTTGTGCTATGGACACCGCCTTACATTCCGAGTATAAATTATTGAACCATAAATAACGATTAGAAAAGTAATTTAATCTTAGATAAATGCTATCAGTTTTTCTAAGGTTATTATTAAACCTCATTTTAGCATTCCCTGTCAATTTATCCGCAATCATTTTCTCTTCCTCCTTGCGTGCCTTGTACAATTCTATCTTGCGCATGGTCTTGATCTTACCCTTGTAATTCTTTTCCGTATTGGCAAGGGATTTTATCTTCGGTTCATTTTTGATCATGAATTTTTCATCCTTCGTCCCAATTGATTTGATTGTATTGATCTCCCAGGAATACAGATCGGAAATATAAGGCATAGTATATTGCTCCTGGTAATTCAAAAATTCTGCGGGTTGGTTTCTAAAAGTCCTTCCGGGATAACCAAGGATAAAAACAAAATCATTGTCAGATAATCCCTTTGCATTAATATTCAAAAATTCCTGCGGGTGATAAGGAACATTATCCTTGCTGTATTCTGTCCCTTTTCCGTCCCTTGAAACATACGCACGCACGAAGGAAAAATCCCCGGTATGGCGTGGCCATTCCCAGTTATCGGATTCACCGCCGAATTCACCAATATTTCGTGCCGGAATATAAACAATGCGTATATCCTTGATAAGAAAATATCGAAATAACACATAACTTTTCCCCGGCAACATTTCAGATATCTCAAGCATCAGGTCAGGATATTTCAGGGCTTCCGCCTGTTTGTAAGAAGCAACATTTTTAGCGATGATATTTTTCTTCTCAACTCCATCTGTAATTTTTTCAGTGCCTTTCAATATATCTTCTGATACGTCCTGGTGACTTTGCAAAATGCGACATGTCATTCCTTTAAAAGGCAATTCTTTTTCCTGGCTAGCTGCGAGGAAACCCTTTTCAAGAAGATTATTTTCAGGAGTGCTATATTGCTCCAGGCTGCCAAAAGAACAGTGGTGATTTGTTATGATAAGCCCCTTATCCGAAACAAAAGAACCCGTACAGCCACCCAATTGCACGACTGCCTTGATGAGACCCTGCCCATTCGGATTATAAATATCCTTCACATCCATTTTAAGCCCCGCCTTATTCAGGTTTGCCTTCGCAATGGTATTGATGGGATACATTCCTCCATCTGCGAAAGCATTAATAGAAAATAACAGAAGCAAAAGTATCGGAAAATATTTTAGTCCGATGAGCTGCTCCCCTCTCCATGTGGAGAGGGGCTGGGGGTGAGGTAAAATTTTCATTATCTTATGCAAATATTTTTATAATCACAG